>JANQST010000077.1 GCA_028279155.1 Cyclobacteriaceae bacterium | reverse complement strand
TCCTCTTCCAATTGTTCAGCTTCGTTGGATATTTCTTCAAATTCATATTTCTTCTTCCTCAAATGCTCAACTCCTGTGTTTACAACGATCCGCTTCAACCACCCAGGAAAAGCTTTGGGATCATCCAGCATTTCGATTTTTCTAAACGCTTTTACAAAAGCTTCCTGTAAAAGATCTTTTGCTGTTTCCTGATCGCTTGTTATCCGAATGAGCGTATTGTACATCGCTTTTGAGTAACTATTGTAAATATTGAAAGCTGCCAATTCATTGCCTTGCTTCAATTGATTGATCCATACATGTTGAATATCAGTCACTAGGTAATAATAGGCATTTGATTATAAGATGGGATGACCTTTTAAAGGTTGTATGAAGGTAACAAAAAAGCCTCGTTCCTTACAAAGTAGAAACGAGGCTTTAATAAGTTATTGATGAAATTATTCGCTAACGTATTTCAGATTTGGTTTTGGAGCGCCAGCCATTATCTCTTCGTTTGCGAACTCTTCAAATTTCTTGAAGTTTTCATTAAATCTTCTGGCCAGGTCATTGGCTTTGGTATAGAATGCTACATCATCCTTCCATGTCTCTCGTGGGCTGAGGATTTCACCTGGTACATTTGGACAGGTCATAGGAATTTCAGCACCGAAAATCGAATGCGTTCTGTAACCAACATTATCCAAAGCACCACTCAAAGCAGCAGTAATCATTGCCCTCGTGTATTTCAAACTTATTCTGCTTCCTACGCCATAAGGACCGCCAGTCCAACCTGTATTAACCAACCAAACATTCACTTCATTCTCATCCATTTTCGCTCCCAGCATTTCAGCGTATTTAGTTGGATGCAGTGGTAAGAAGGGTGCACCAAAACAAGCGGAGAATACAGGTTCTGGATCTGTTACCCCGGCCTCTGTTCCAGCTACCTTAGATGTATATCCTGAAATGAAGTGATACATTGCCTGCCCTTTAGATAGCCTTTGAATCGGAGGGATCACACCAAAAGCATCACAAGTAAGGAAGAAAATATTTCGGGGAATTCCACCAATAGAAGGATCAACGGCATTTCGAATATGATACAATGGGTAGGACGCTCTTGTATTTTCAGTTACAGAAGAATTGGTGTAGTCAACTTCCCTTGACTCTTCTTTAAATCTTGTATTTTCAAGAATGGCGCCATATTGAATTGCCTTGTAAATGTCAGGTTCTTTCTCCTCAGAAAGGTCGATCACTTTTGCATAGCAGCCTCCTTCAAAATTGAAGACATTTTTTTCTGTCCATCCGTGCTCATCATCTCCAATTAGTAAACGGTTTGGATCGGCCGAAAGTGTTGTTTTTCCCGTACCAGACAGTCCGAAATAGATAGCGGTATCTTGCTCTTCAACCCCCATATTAGCTGAGCAGTGCATGCTCAAGATACCCTCATCATGAGGAAGAATGTAATTGAGAACAGAGAAGATGCCTTTTTTCATTTCGCCTGAATAGGCAGTGCCACCTATTATGATCATTCGTTTGGTGAAGTTTACGATGGCAAAGTTCTTTTGACGAGTTCCATCAACTTCCGGGTCGGCTTCAAATTCAGGTACACATAAAATCGTGAAGTTGGGCTCAAATTCTTTTAGCTTGTAAAGCTCAGGTCGAAGGAACATGTTGAATGCGAATAAGTTGTGCCAGGCCATTGTATTGATGACTCGCACTCTTAACCTGTATGTTTTATCGGCACCTGCGTATGCTTCCCTTACATAGACTTTTTTATCTTCAACAAACTTTAACATTTTGGCATATAGGTTGTCAAAGTTTTCCTCGGAAAAAGGAATGTTAATATTTCCCCACCAAACAGAATCTTTGGTTTTCTCATCTTCAACGATAAACCGATCTTTTGGAGATCTTCCGGTGAATTTTCCGGTGTCACACATCAATGAACCTGTTGAAGTCAGAACACCTTCTTCGTTTTTCAAGGTCTCTTCTATTAGCTCTGACTGACTAAGATTCCAATGTGCTTCTTTTACTTTAATCCCTAAGCTTGAGAGATCATTTTTGCTGGACTTTATGCCGAATTCTTGCATGTTTTTTTGGAGTGTTTACAGGGTTTTCAAGTACCTAAAAGTTGACGTTGCAAACGTTTCCGCGAAGTTAGTTTAACTCAGTCTTTCTCGAAGAAAGGATCGACAATTTCTTTTTTCGTCGGGGCAGTTAAAAGACTCACTACCACCAATGCTATGATTGAAGCTAATAAAGCAGGAATCGCAATCATTTTAGAGTCGTATGGGAATGAAATAAACCCAAGGTCTAACTGGCTGGTTTCGTATACCCTGTTTAGAACCTCAATCAAGATAACTGAAAGCATCCCGGCTAGGATGGAAGCGATACCGCCTTGTTTAGTTACCCTTTTCCAGAAGAACGTGGCAAGTAGTGCTGGAGCGAGTGAGGCACCTATCATTGTATAAGAAATGAATGCCATTTCCAGAATTTCTTCAAATTGAGTCATGATGAGGAAGGCAACTAAACCAAGGATTGCTATGGAGACTCGCTGAATCAATAATTTCTTTTTTTCTGATGGGTTTTTGATGAAGAATTTCTCTAGAATATCTCTTGAGAAATTTGTGGATGTTACCATCAAAAATGTGTTCCCTGTGGACAAGATAATTGCAGCTCCGCCCGCGAAAAGGAGAGAGCCTACAACGGCTGGCAATTGTTCAAATCCAATCCGTAAAATGATTTCCTCAGACATTGGTGCATTTACCGAACCATCTGCCAGAAAGAATCTGGGGTCGTGGGCGTAGATAGCAAACCCAACTACAGCCAGCAAGCACATCAAGAATTCAATGGTTACTACTCCGATGAACATACCCATCACAGCTTTTTTTGCTGATTTTGCATCTTTTGCTGATGAGAATTTTTGATAAACACTACTTTCACTGAGAAGTAGAATTAAGGTGGGAAGCATAATTCCGATGTACCACATGGGTTCGTGGCCTTCAAAGACCGAAAGGTGATCCGGGCTAACTTCATTAATAGTAGAAACTACATTATCCCATCCGCCAAATCCGGAGATTGCAAACGGAACTGCCAGGACGATGGCTATTATCATAATGATGCCATTGAATATGTCTATAGAAACAATGGAAACCATACCTGCAAGGGCTGTAAATACGATAATGATCAAAAAGGTAATGAATGTTCCTTGATCAACACTGATTCCTCCTTCTGTCAATATAGACAAGAATCGACCACCACCTTTGAATTGGTATCCTGCAATGATTAAGTAAGCAACAATAATGGTGATTGTTCCCAGTAGTCTGGCTAGCGGTGA
>JANQST010000547.1 GCA_028279155.1 Cyclobacteriaceae bacterium | reverse complement strand
CGTTTATTAGTAGACCTACCCATTAATTTCATATACATTTGAATCTGAGTTCAGATGATGTGATCAGTTTTTCCATTGGTGCTTTCCAAAATTGCCTTTTTCGTTCGTAAAAACTCATCTGAAAGGATGAAATCAATTGATCGGACCTGCTTTGTTCTCACATCAATTTCCTTAATTATAGTTGAAGGTTTATCTGAAAGAATTAGGATACGATCGCATAGGTAAATCAGGGTTTCTAAGTCATGTGAAACCAGTAGCAGAGACGAAGTATACTTGTGTATCAAAGTGCTCCAATAATGTAGAATTCTCCACTTGTTTGCAATGTCAAGCTCTGTCAATGGTTCATCAGCAATAACAACATCAGGTTTGTTGACTATTGATAAGGCAACAGTTGCTCTTTGATATTCACCACCAGAAAGCTGGGATGGGAAGGAATTTAGAACTGCTCCCAATTTAAATTCACTTATTAAATCTTCATATTTGAAGCCACAATTGAAGAGTTCGAAATTTTTTCGTAAAGAAAACCATGGCAGTAATCCACTTGATTGTGGGATGTATGAAAATTTGATCTTGGGGTCAATCTTGAATTTTTCATATGTTGAATTACTTCCAGCACTTTCACTTAAAATAGACTTAACTAAAGTAGACTTACCACAACCAGATGGACCAGTTATTCCTATTCTCTCACCTTTCTTTAAGCAAAGACTTAAGTTATAAGTCAATTCCAAATCATTAACTGAGAGATTTAGCAATTTGATATCAATTAATTTACTACTCGCCACTTTTAAGTATTGGATTAAAAGTTCCTCTCCCTATAAATAGGGCCTTAACAAGAAATCTCCATGAATATGCTGATACAAAACCTAGTAACCCAAATGTCAGCAGATTCATATGAACCATATTCCAGTTGTTGATTTCATATCCTAATATTAGTTTGTACCCTAGCCCACCGGCCCAAAAACCCTTTGTATATGTTCCTACCCATTCAGCTGCGACAACTGCTAACCAGGCAATTCCAATTGCAAGTTCTACGCCTTTAAGGAAACCACTAAAAATTTTTGGTAAAGTATAAAATGAAAAAAATTGATAAGAAGATTTTTTTGAACTCCTTAACATGAGCTCACAGTTTTCGAATTCAACATTTAATGAATTTCTTACTGTAATCCATACTGGGAATAACACTGCCCATGCAATTAAACCAATTTTACCGTATTCGTTTATTCCAATGTTCATTTGAATTACTGGAACTAAACCAATTATAGGAATTGCACGCAGATAATCATTTAAAATTCTTGAGGGTTTCTTCAAAAAAATATAATTGGATACTAATGCAAATATGAGCCCCGCAAGACAGCCAACTGAAAGACCGATAGACCACCTAAGTGTACTCAATGCTATGTCATTAAGATCAACTTCCATGTAATTTCCCTCTCAACATTAGAATTTCATTTGTCACGATTGAAATAACCACGAGAAATGCCCCGATAAATACAATTGCAGTCGTGGAAATAACAAGTATCATACCTGATTCCAAGTGTCTAGTATAAACTATTAAAAATGTAGCCATTACAAGCCCTGCAAAATACTGTGTTTTTCCAGTCCAGTGTAATTTGCATACCCTGTTAAGCTTAGTATTGTTTTTCACCCTTTTTCTATCTAAATAGGAAATATGAAATGCCCAGATGATAATTGATAGATAAAGAAAGAAAATAAATATAGATACAGTCTCGAATTCCCTGAAATCTACAATTCTGCTTAGAAATTGTTCAATAACAACGAACAGAGATGCTCCAATTCCTCTGAGAATTAAATTGATAGTTGATGAAAATTTGGTAGTTGGTGACTTAAGTATCTCTCCAATGCGATCGACACCCTGAAAAAAACCGAACTCAAGACATGTAATAGTGTAAAAAGACTTTGAAATGTTAAAAGTAAAAGCCACAAGAATAGATGTGATTGGAAGAAATGTGAAAAGCTGTAATACCACTCCATCCCCGAGACAATCCTTACATTCACTAAATGCAACATTGACTACATTTTGGTAGGATTCAATTATGCAATCAAAATTCTGAGCAAGACTTACAATGAAATATATAGTGAAAAGTGTATACACAAACCCAAGTAAAGGAAGGTTGCCTTCATTTGATAAGATTTTTTTCCAACTCTTCCGGAGTGTTTGACATAATCGAAAAATGAACCAGAATATTGAAATATAGGTTACAATGGCGCAAAAACCTTTAACAAAGCTCGGTATTGGTAAGCCTAAAATTTGCAAATCCATATACTAGTGAATTTCATATTTTAATGAATCAAGGATGGCTCTGAATTCCTCAAGACTTGATTCAAATTTCAAGTCAAACTGCGAACTTCCTTTTTTCTCAAGACTATATCCCCCTACTTCAGTGGTTCCAGCATAGCCAATAATATTTACTATTGGCAATAGTTTCTGAATTAACTCTAATGATTCTCGACCAGTGATAACAAGATTGGAAGATGGGAATTGAAGTCTTGTCATCAAAATGATATTTAATAACTCAAAGTCTGTTACAAACTCTCTTTGACAAGACTTGGACTGGCCTATACTTGGCTTTAATCTTGGGAACGAGAACTCTAATTTACTATTCGGGAATAAATTAGAAATTCTGTTTGCATGATCCCACATGGCCAAAACATCATTTCTCCAGTCTCCAATACCTAATAAGACTCCAAACCCTACTTGATTTATTCCAGCTCTGATAGCTCTTTCTTGAGAGTTTAGCCTGTATTCAAAGTCTCCTTTGTGGGCTCCACTTTTATGCAATTGATAATATATAGATTCGTCATAAGTTTCCTGAAATACAGTAACGGATTGGACTCCAGATTCTAAAAGAATCTCATACTCACTTTCATCCAAAGATGCTACTTCAATTCCCACCCACTTCACTTTAGTATTCTCGCGAATAGCTTGAATGTTTCTGGAGACCATTTTGACGTATTTGGAATGCTTGTAGTCCCCGGCCAATACCTTAATATTGGACACCTTTCTTTTAGTTAGAGCATCGGTCTCTTGTTGTACTTCTGCTAAATTCAGTGTTCTTCTTGTAATGTAATTATTGGACACTCTAAAGCCACAATATGGGCAATCAGCAAAACAAACATTTGATATGTACAAGGGATTGAAAAAGGATCTTTTGTTCTTGAACCTGTTCCAGGTGATTTTCTTAGCTCTTTGAAATACATCATGGAATTCAACTTCACTGAGGTCAAACAGATCAGAGCTTTGAGTTATTTTATTACTGGCTTTCATTTTCTTGATTCATTCTAAAGTCATGATCAAAGTAAAATGACACTCTTTCCTCATCAAGAGGCGTAGATGTACCAGTTTCGTCTTTTGGTGTGTAGCCTAGTTGAGCCAGCGTTTTAGATTCATCAATAATAAGCTCTATCATTCTCGAATAATCGAATTGAACTGAGAAATTAGCTTTAGTCCAATAGGTGTCTATGGACATATGTTGAGATGGATAAAGTTTTTTCGTCAAATCTTTTGACTGTTGACCCGCATTAAGTTGCTTGCAGGATTGATCTATCGTTTGCATAAACTTTTTGATAGCACTTCTTTTTGATTTTAATGTTTCAGGTTTTGTAACGATGTACATTCGGAGTGTATACAAGCTTGAATCAT
Source organism: Cyclobacteriaceae bacterium (assembly GCA_028279155.1). Classification (GTDB taxonomy): domain Bacteria; phylum Bacteroidota; class Bacteroidia; order Cytophagales; family Cyclobacteriaceae; genus Ekhidna. The sequence goes on along the minus strand of JANQST010000547.1, from coordinate 3,435 downwards.
TAATAACCGTAAGATTTGGGTTATTCATTTCAATCATTGAATTAAATGGTTCCCACATGACAGATGAATTAGCATTTTCATTCTTCATTGCATTTGTAACATCAGCAGGTCTAAGATTGAGTTGATTTAAGTTATCAATCTTAAGGTCTGGAAAATATTTTTCCATGTATCTATAAAAATATAATTCAGAAATCGTACCACGAACTAATGCAATGGGCTCAACAGGTTTTGGCCGGGTCAATGTATCAAGGTTTTTTGTTGTGAGCGAAAGAAGCCCGTTTGATTCTAAATAGCTTCCTAAGACTAACAAATTTTCTTTTGCATATGCGGCATTAGCCAATGGAGTGGTTGCAACAAACCCTACATCTGCTGTCCCAGAAATAACATGATTCATTGAGGCAAGTCCTGTTTGAGCATCAAATATCTGAATGTCCAAGTTGTTTTTTTCGTAGAGTTCATTCTCATTTGCAAGTTTCGTAGGAGCCATCCACCAAGCAAAGCTTGCATCTGCAAGTACTAGCGAATCAGTTTTAGCTTCTTTGCTCCTTGATGTGCACCCAATGAAAAGGGTTAGGAGAAATAGCATAAAACCGATTTTATAGATTTTATAAATATTCTGCTTCATAATTCGTTGAGATTATTAATTCATTTCTTGTTTAGAGAATTAGGCATTATTTATCTTTCAAATTAATAAAAGTTCTAATTATCACTTATACTGGCGTAATAACCTTCATACTGCCATAAGTGAAATTACCAAAACCTAAGGCCCCATCAAGACCAACGATGTTCACTTAAAATGGTGATCTAACTAAATTCTTATATAAAAACTGAATTAATCTCACAAGAAGAAGCGGATTTGTTCTTTAATCTTCGTTAGTTTTAAACTCAACTCCAAAAGAGAATTTCAAAAGAGGATGATATGTTGATTAAAGATAGATTATTCCTAATTGTATTGATTCTCCTCCTTTTAGTACCCTCTTCTTTGTTAGCTCAAAATTCAGCTTTGAGGGATTCTTCAGATAGTAAACTAATTGGTATAGCAAGAGAAATAATGGACTCTGCTGGTACGTGTGCGCTGATCACATTAGATCAAAAAGGTCGTCCAAGGGTGAGAACGATGGATCCTTTTTCACCTGATAGTAATTTAATCGTGTGGCTGGGAACCAATGTTAAGAGTAGAAAGGTGAGTCAGATAAGAAATGACCCTAGAGTGACTTTGTATTACTTAGAGAATGATAATTCGGGTTATGTAATGATTCATGGAATGGCAGAACTTGTGGATCCACAAGATGAAAAAGAAGAACGGTGGAAAGGATGAATGGGAAGCCTTCTATCCAAACAAATCAGATGATTACCTGTTAATCAAAATTTCTCCGGAATGGGTAGAAGTAATAAGTGAATCGCGGGGTATTGTTGGTGATTCCATTACCTGGAAACCTCCAATCGTATTTTTCAACAAAAAGGGAGATCAATAAATAATTCTGATCGAATTAGTCCTTTGCTAGCACTCATTTGAAACCATTGAATTCTTGTGCGGAGTCTTGGTTTTTTACTAGCCCAAAATAGTAAACTTACATGGTCTTCAGGAAAGATATGTGAGTCTCATAAAAACCGGAAATCAAAGTAGTCATTCTCTGATAATATTTGACTCAAGTTCAAACCATCTCAAATCAATTCGCATGATTTGATTCATGGGTTTTGGTGATCACACTCATTGTATGCGTTCGCATCTACTTGTAGTTTACTGAGCCGACTGGAAGTGAAATTGACAAACTACAATCATTATGAAAATAGTAGAGGTAACACCTGAAAATGCTATAAAGGAGACTTTCTTCTGCATAAAGGATACAAAAAAACAGGGCTTCACAGATAAACTCGAATGGTTTGAAAAGCGCCACAAAGAAGGCTTAAGAATTAAAATCCTTAAAGATGAAGCGGACAAAATGATTGGGTTTATTGAGTATGTCCCAGCCAAATATGCATGGAGACCTTTAGAGGCTGACAATTACATGTTCATTCATTGCTTGTACATATACTCCAAAAAGGAGAGAAGTAAGGGGCTTGGTTCAATGCTAATCGAAGATGCTGAAAGAGAGGCTAAAGCAAGAGGAATGGATGGTTTATGTGTAATGACAAGCGAAGGAGGATGGCTAGCCAATAAAACACTATTCGAAAAAAATGGCTTCACGGAAATAGAAACGAAGGACAGATTTCAATTGATGGTGAAGACATGGAATAACAATACAAACAAGCCGAGACTACTTGACTGGCACAGTCAGCAAAAAAAGTACAAAGGTTGGCACATAAGCTATGCAGATCAATGTCCCTGGAGTGAGAAGTCTGTTGCCGCAATTTTAAACGTGGCTATGGATTATGGGATTGATCTAAAAGTATCAAAAATTAATACCGTAAAAGAAGCAAAAAAGGCACCGTCAGGTTTTGGTGTTTTTAATCTTTTACATGACGGTCAATTGATAGAAGACCATTACATAAGTCATACGAGATTCAGGAACATTCTAAAAGAATTCAATATTGAAGAATCAAGATAATACTTAAAATCATGGACAATTATGCTGAAGAACACTTGAAGGAAGGAGCAGAAAAATATGTTGATTTCAAACATCACTTTTTGATGATTATCAAAATCATGAAAAGGCTTCTTGTAATAGTAACACTGGTAATATCCCCATTTGTTAATGCTCAAACACAAAAGAACCTAAACCAAACTGTTGGATTTGAACTGGATGCTCTTCCATACATAGCGGGTGGTTTCTATGGATCTATTTGGTATGGGAAAAATCAAATGAGATACAGGGCGGTTATTACTAAGATCACTACGCCTGAATTTGTTTTGGAGGATGGATTCACGAATAATGATATGTATGTGTATGCATTGATCACTGAATATTTCTTCAAACCCGGATTCGAAGGTTGGTGGTTAGGCACAGGACTTGAATATTGGGATGCCGAAATACAAACGGATGCTAAGTTGTCAACTGCCGAATACGAGAATTACATTTTCACTGTTGGGAGTGGATATGCATGGAAATTCCATAAGAACTTTTACTTAAATCCATGGGCCGCTGTTCATGTGAGAATTGCAGGAGATAGTGAGGTGTTAGTTGATCAAGAAGTATTTGATCCAGCTCCGGTACTTCCTGAAGTATCCGTCAAGATTGGTTGGCATTTTTGATTCACTACAAATAACAAATTGGAATAAGGTCTCGCAAAACGAAATGTAACTTCCTGGCAGTATATATAATATTAGTAAAGTATAAAAAAAACTTGCTATATTTATATAATATAAACTCACCGTTATGCATTTCTCACCAAACTCCAAATGCTGTTGTGTGCTGTTATGTGCACTATTATCATTTCATTCTTATTGTCAAAATCGTTATGTAGACCCAGGAGGTGTCGATTCAGGTGATTGCT
>JANQST010000546.1 GCA_028279155.1 Cyclobacteriaceae bacterium | reverse complement strand
GACTTTGTCCAAAAGATTTTTCCAGAACAATAGATCCATTTTTCACTACAGCCAACTGACCTCCAGGCATCGCATACTTTTCTATCCCTTCTTTGGCTACTTCCATGACACCTTCAACATCATCGTGCATTCCCTCAAACTCGAATGTGGAATAACCAACCACTCCTTGCATGCTAATAGTTTTGGCATTCTCAGCTCTTCCAGAAACATCCGAAGCTCCAAAAAGCATTTTCGCGATTAGGATGTCATCATTTGGATTTCTACCTGGCACTAACAATGCAGTATTTTCTTCTTCTATTTCCTCAGAGGTTATAAAATCAATTAAAATTTCATTCCCATATAGCTTCCCCTCAAAACCATTTCTTCTATCCAGAATGATCGGAAGATTTTCTGGTTGAAGTCGATCATGAACAGTCACATAACTTGACAGCCTTTTCTTGAGCGTTTCATCTTCTCCCTGGTAGACTATAGCGGTGGACCTAATGGGTAGTTGGTTTTTTGTATCTATGACGAACGCTGCCTCCTCGAAAATTCTTCGAGCTAAGGGCTCTGGAAATTCGTAGGTGGGATCAAACTCCCACTCGCTTTTAATTCCATCGTAAAATGAGCTGTTAAAATTGCGCTGAATGGACCGGCTCCATTTGTTTAGTTTCTTGGAGTTGAAAGACTGACTTGAGACCCACACGACTGGATGATCCGTTCTGATCTCTTTTTTTGAGTTTGGGAGTTCCTGAGAAACATAGGTCTTAGGAAGGAAAAAGAATGGTGAGAGCTGTATTGCTGACTGGATTACCTCCTTTTCAAATGCAGCAAGTCCACTGGTATCAGGAAGGACCAGGTGATTAAACCCGAGCGTTCGACTGTAATTCTCAAGAAATGTGAGATAGTCATCAATTACATTTTGGTCTGATATTGCTGATAATTGATACAGGTTTGGCAATGAAATTTTGTTATCCAGGCTTGGATCAAGTTGATGATCCAATTGCAAAGCCACTCGGTAGTTTTCATCGTTTACAAACTGAAAAATTGACTGGTCCCAGGCCGAGAAATAGATAGTAGCATTCTTCTTTTCATCCAATGGCTTATAAAAAGAAGTTCCATCGTACCAAATTACCGCGTCTGGTCCTTTTTCTCCTGCACGAGTGGTTGACAGTGAAATGAGTAAGATGATGGAACAAATACTCCTCATTAAATCTTAAATTTGAACAATTTTATTCTTATGTCGTGTTCAATAACACAACATTTACTCAATAATTATACCTAATGCGTTTTCCTTCTCTCTTTCGTGTTCCAAAATATCAGCAATTTGAGATCAAACCAAGATATTATGATCCTGTTAAAGAAGAAATAAAGGAGCGCACGGAACGAATTAAACAAGAGATGGAAGGTAATGAGATGGGGGAATACCGGCCTGCTCACATCAGCTTCAGAAGAAAAACCAGGTCGGCACCAATGACGTCCATGTTGCAACTCCTAATTGCTGCGGTATTGGGAATGTTGATTTTAGGCTGGTTGCAATTTGGAAATGAGATCTTCTACTACGCTCTTTGGGTGATCGTTCCTGGGTATTTATTATTTAGACTTAAATCACTGAGGAAGAGAAAATGAGTGATGTCATTCACCTATTGCCAGACAGCATTGCCAATCAAATTGCTGCAGGTGAGGTTGTCCAGCGACCAGCATCTGTTGTCAAGGAGATGCTGGAGAATAGCGTGGATGCAGGAGCCAGTTCTGTCCAACTCATTGTTAAAGATGCTGGCAAATCGCTGATCCAGGTAGTAGACGATGGTGATGGCATGAGCCTGACAGATGCCAGAATGAGTTTTGAGCGACATGCTACTTCTAAGATCAAAACTTCTGAAGACCTGTTCAAAATAAAAACGTTGGGATTTCGAGGTGAGGCCCTGGCATCCATAGCTGCGGTTGCGCAAGTGGAGATGCGAACGAAAAAAGAAGGTGAAGACCTGGGAACACTTCTTAATATCGAATCATCCGAGGTAAAAAAACAAGAACCTGTTTCATGCCCAAAGGGGACTTCTATTTCCGTTAAAAATCTTTTCTATAATGTGCCTGCCAGAAGAAATTTCCTTAAATCCAACCCGGTTGAGCTTCGACACATCAACGATGAGTTTCAACGAGTGGCCTTAGCGAATCCTGAAGTTCGTTTTTCACTTACACAAAATGAGCTTGAGACATTCAAGCTCGATTCAGGGAAACTCAGCAAGCGAATTGTCCAACTCTTTGGGAAGAATTACAAACAACAACTGATCCCCTGCCAGGAAGAAACTCCATTACTGAAAATCAGTGGGTACATCGGCAAACCCGAGCATGCGAAAAAAACCCGTGGCGAGCAGTTTTTCTTTATCAACGATCGCTTCATTAAGAATAGCTACCTCAACCATTCTGTAATCCGGGCATACGAAGGTCTGTTAAAGGCAGATTATTTTCCTTTCTATGTTTTGAACATTGAAATTGACCCGGTGCATGTCGACATCAACGTGCATCCGACCAAGACGGAAGTAAAATTTGATGATGATCGGATGCTTTACGGGGTGATTAATTCAGCGGTTCGACAGGCACTTGCATCGTTTAATGTAGCTCCTTCACTTGATTTCTCCGCTGATGTGAGCTTTGAACATTTAAGCAAAGCAAGGGAAGAAGGATTGAGCCAGCAGGAAAAAGCGTACAGTTCCTTTCAGACGATCCGTCCAAGCCAAGAACGGTTAGAAAAACTTGATGAACTATATGCTTCTGCCAATCTTGAAGAGATCGCAACGATTGAAGAAGCCGAGAAAGAACGTGTGAATGAAAATATCTTCTCGAGCTCGATTGGGAACGAGATCGCGCCAGAAGAGAAGAAACCCACTTATCAGCTTCATGGAAGATATTTACTTCGCCAGGTCAGATCAGGAATGATCGTCCTGGATAAAGAATCAGCGCTTGAGCGAATTCTATTTGAGCAATACCAAAGTCAGATGAAAACCGGTTCCGGAATGAGCCAAGCCTGCTTGTTTTCGCAGCAAGTGAAACTCAACCCTGGTGATCATGCACTT
>JANQST010000193.1 GCA_028279155.1 Cyclobacteriaceae bacterium | reverse complement strand
ACAATCAAAGATCCTTGTTCCGGGCCGGTAGTTACAATTTCTGATACCTGTTGGCCGCTAGAAGCAAAACTGAAAAGCAATAGAATAAGAGGAGCAATGGTTTTCATAATATCCGGATTATCCAGAAAGTTAACCATTCTACCTCATTGGGCAGATGTTAATAGCTCATTGAGTTCTTCATTTTCTTGTAGCAGTTTCAGTCCACATCGCCTTTAACTCCAATTCCGAATCGCTATTGGCTTCCGCGTATAACCCCTGCCAAATGATCTTGTTTTTATCTCGAAAATCAAGTCGGTGTATCGAACCATATCCCTGAAGGCTTCTGCTTTTTATAATTTGAGCCTCGTTGTTGATCTCCCAGGCACTCATTCCAACATCCGGGTAGTCGCTCGACAAGCTCAAAAGCCGGAAGTATTTCTTTTCAGAATCATAATTGATCAGGAAGGTATAAGACCTGTTCCGACCTTTCCTCACACCTTGAGTTTCACACTTAATGTAGGACCCATCGAGATAATAAGAACACTCGCGATCACCAGTTTCAATGTATTCCCTATCCGTTCCTGCATATACAATTTCACTCACCTCCCATTTTCCAACCAGGAAGTCCAGATCTTTGATTGATTGGGCAGATGCTAAGGTCATTCCTAACATCATGAATAGAATAGTAGTTGCTTGTTTCATTCTATTATGATCATTTTTTCCTGGTAGCGACATCATTAAATACTTGCTTCCATTCCTTGTCCTCAAGCCACTTGCTTCTCCATCCATTCCAAACCAATTTATCGGGGTCAGCATACGAAATTGTTGCTCTAAAAAATCGATCTTCGATTACATTCTTTGGAGTGATTGCTAGGATTCGTTTGTTTTCCTTATCAAGAAACCATTTAAACTGGCCTTGCAATGGAAAATCGTTAGCAAGATTCGTAGCTCGAAAACAGTTTTCGCGCTCATCATAGTTTATCACGTATGTGTAATATCGTTCTTTACCTGAAGTCGAAACAACTGTAGCAGACTCACATTTGATGAAACTACCGTTTAGGTAATACTCGCAAACTCGAGTTCCTTTTTCCTGGTACTCTTTATCTGTGCCTGGAAATATCCTCTCCAATACGTCCCATTCACCAATTAGAAAATCAAGGTCTTTAATTGATTGGGCGGAAATGCCAATAGATGCCAACATCAACGTGGCATAAAAGAATTGTTTCTTCATGTCTAATTTTAATTTTGAGTTATTGGCTCAAATTAGAATAGCATCCATTGTGGGAAGTCTCAATTTCGGACTTGATGTCTCAATACCCGTTGAGGACTAAGAATTTCTGTTTTTGAAGTCCTTAGGTGTTTGCCCCGTGTAAGCTTTAAATATCCTATTGAAAGTGGCTTTTGAATTAAATCCTGCATCAAGCGCGAGGCTCATGATCTTCAAATGGTCGTTTTTAGGATCATTCAATAACGTCTTCACCTCCTCAACACGATATTCATTGATAAACTGAAAGAAATTCTTCCGCAATTCCTGGTTGATTGCATCCGAGATAGATCGCTCCGAGATTTTTGTCGACTTGCTGAGATCAGATAAAGTCAATTCCTGATTTTGATAAAGTTTGTTCTCTTCGATTACCTTTTTCAGAGTTTCAATAATCTCAGAAAATTCATTGATATCGTTTGACTCAGAACTGCTAATACCTGGAACAATTTTATGGGTTTGTGCCTGCTTAAACCCACTAATGCTCAACCAGTATAAAATGCATGAATACAAGAGTAAAATGAACGCACGCGGGTCATCCCATTCACTAAGTATATATCGGCCACCTTCAACCTGACTGGCAATTAGGAAAATCAATATGAGCAAACAGCAACCTCCGATGACATAGATAATTCTTGTTACCCATCGTAGGTCAATCTTTTCAATATTGGAAACATTATCCAACAACGAACGCTGATAGTTTTTGACGAGGTTGAATGAAACAACAAGGTAAATTGCCACTGAAACTATTGCACCTAATTCCAAAAGCTCAGCAACATGATGAAAAATTGGCCATGGGTTTGTATTGACAATTATCGCATGGTAAATGCTATGAAGGTAATTGAGAACGATTGGGGCAAAATGCCATAAATCCTTCTTTCTGAATTTGGAAGAACTACCGGTTAGCGTCTTTATGTAGAAGTAAAAAGATGGGCCAATCCAGTATGAAAGAGAGAATGGAAGAAAAGCCAGCGACTCGTACGTATTCCAAATGGTAGTATCAAGAATGAATGGAGTGAAGGTAAGACACATTGAAAGGATCATCAACGAGAGGAATACATTCGCCTGACGATTCTCCTTCTTTTCAAAAAGCAGAAAAGTAAAAACAAACCCATTCATTACCGCACCGATGGTTACGAGCTGAATGGGCGAGATCTCAAATTGCATTCACAATAGTACGAGATGCGGAAAATGATTTCAACAAAAAAAGGTGTCAATCTTTTAAATCTAGAAAAAACCTTTCTTTCTGCTTTGAGAATGCACCTAAATTACGATAGAATTTTATGGCTCCTTTATTGAATGTTGGCGTATGCCACTGAATTTGTCTACAGTATTCTTCATTGGCATAGTTTACCACACAGCTCATCAGCTGTTTGCCAATCCCTTTGCCTCTAGCCTCTTCCTCCAGGTAAAGGCAATCCATATACACATAGTAGGAAACATCCCAGGTCGAGAATTGCTTCATGTACGTAACATATCCTATCAACCTTCCCTCAGATTCGGCCACTATACATTTCAAGGGAGATTTGTCACTAAAAAGCACTGCCGCCATTCGAATGAATTTTCCTTCAGCCGTGTATTCACTTTTTTCATACTCCGCGTGAGCCTGGCACAGTGGTATCAGCTGATCCATATCGTTCACTCGAACTTCCCGAATATTCACTTCTTCCATCTAGTCAATTCTGGCCTTATCAGTGAATCCATCGAAAACCGGCCGCATAAAACTCCTTTCATAGCTGATAATGAATTTCTTTTCAAAAGCATCCTTCATCACTTTTAGGAACTCAGGATTGGTATCGAATTCTTTTCGATAGACCTCATAATCGGCCATGGAAGGAAATGAAAAAGATGCGTACGCCACATTGTTGGGGCCCTCGTGAGGAAGAAGATATCCATGATGCGTCCCACCGGTTTGGTTAACCAGGTCAATCCATTTTTTTGCATAGTCTTCAAATTCAGGAATGCGGTAAGGATCGATGATGTAATTCAGAAAACAAGTAACCATTAAATAAGATTTTATATTTTGTGATTTGATGATTCCAATCTAGCAAGCACACTGAACTTCTGTTCCTACCGTAGCCTCATTTCCCTCTGTGGAGTATCCGTCTCTTTTCCACCAGTCAAGGCCTCCAATCAGTTCGCGGGTATTGAAACCCAGTTTTGCCATTTTTAAAGCACCATTAGTGGACCCATTGCAGCCTATTCCATCGCAATAGCAAACATAAATTTTTGAGCGATCCATATGGATGGTTGTTTCTTCATCCATTGTTCTGTGAGGAAAGTTGATTGCAGATGGAATGTGTTCCAAATCATAGGCAAATTCCTTTCTTGTATCTATAACCACAACATCGGTCCGCGTTTCAAGTTGTTCAAACAGGTCCGCTGAATCCCACTCGTAGTTCAATTTGTTCTGATAATACTTAATTTGTTCATTAAAAAATGCATTCAGAGGTC
>JANQST010000487.1 GCA_028279155.1 Cyclobacteriaceae bacterium | reverse complement strand
TTCTTGCTAATACCAGCTCCCTGGCCAGTTACAATAACCTCCTGAAGTTCAATCACTCCACCCATCGTTACATCAATAACTGAACGGGCACCGACTTCTATTTCCTGAGATTCAAACCCTACGAAAGAAAAGATAAGCGTAGCTCCTTCCTCAACTGTGAGGGAAAAGCCGCCATCTAAATCTGTTGTAGTTCCTAATGTTGTGTCTTTAATCACAACATTCACACCCGGAAGTCCTTCACCTGAATCATCGGTGACCCTACCGGAAACGGTTCTTTGTGCTTCTGCAGAGAATGCAAAAGCCACGAAGAACACCAAACATAGTAGTAAAATCCTCTTCATACTTACTAGTTTAAATGTTAAACAATATAATTTCGAACCCGAAAGATATTACTTTTTGGAGATTTACAAACAAAATGCGAACTCTTAAAAATGCAAGGTCAATGTGTTTACATTTGCCATAAAAGCATTTTGAGATGGAATATTCTTTGAAATATTCAATTATTCCAAATAATTATTGGTTTACACAAAGCTTTACTTTGATTTTATTCCGTTAACTTGAAATGATAAAAAATGTTCTTTCAGAACAACCTTTCAGGGATTTATTCGTAATACGCGAAATTCTATACGCCGATTTGATTGTCGACCAGCCTCTGTTTCATTCGATTCTATTGGGAATTGGTTTCCTAGACCAGTAAATGAAAGTCGTGATTCATTAATCTTTCTTTTGATGATTTCATTATACACCTGTTCTGCCCTTTTTTCAGATAATGTCTGATTGTAGGATTCTGATCCGATATTGTCTGTATGACCACTTATTTCCACTACAATGCCAGGATTTTCTATTAATATTTCAACCACATTGCCCAATTCAGATAGAGATTTCTCATTTAATTGGTAAGAATTCAATTCAAAGTAGATATTTCGCAAAACCAGGGATTCATCAACAGCAATAGGCTTTAGATAAATATCTACGGTGTCTGGTGCTGTTATCGTATTCGATTCAGTAAAAAAGTTACTTTCATAGAAAAAGTAACCTCTCTTCTTTACATAGCATGCAAGTTCTTTATCTGAAGGAAGAACCATTGTATAACTGCCGGTAATCGAATCAGATTCTGCTTTGAACAAAAATGAGTTCTTATTCAGGTCCACAATCTCAACCTTCGCTTTGATGGGTTTCTTCGTAGTAAGATCCAGGGTTCTTCCTACAATGTAGGTAGCAGGCTTTGCCTGATATATTTCCGGCAAAGTGAAAGTCACAATTTTACTATCTACTATTCGATTATCCCGTTGGGTCTCTTTTGCAAAATAGGCTGTTTTACCATCCCCTCCGATTAACAAAGCCACTTCATCGTTATGGGAGTTGATTGGATGCCCAAGATTTCCTGGTATAGTCCACAAGGAATCAATCCAATTTGATCTATATAAATCAAAGCCGCCCATTCCCACATAGCCATTGGATGAGAAATAGAGGGTTTCTCCATTTGGATGTATAAATGGTGTTGTTTCGTCCTTGAAGGAATTGATGTCTTTCCCCAAATTCAATGGTTGAGACCATTTACCTTCCGCATAGGTTGTGGACCACAAGTCTCTACCACCATTCCCTCCAGGTCTGTTTGAAGAGAAATATATCTTCTTTCCGTCAGCGGAAAGGGCTGGTTGTGATTCCCAATATTGAGAATTAACTGGTTTTCCAAGGTTTCTGGGTTTCGACCAGCCTTTTTCTGTTTTTCTTGTGATATACAAATCACAGCTTCCAAATGAATCACGTTTGTCACACGAGGTTAAAATCATTACTTTCCCGTCAGCGGAGATGGTACTTGCTCCTTCGTTGAGTGGAGAATTAATTCTCGGAGAGATTGATTGTGCTTCAGTCCATTTCCCATCTTTGAAATAACTAACCACAATGTCTTCATCTCCATCAATAAAGTCACGCTTGGTATACACCAGGGTGGAATTGTCAATTGTAATAGTTGGAAGGTATTGTAATGTAAATCTGTTTACCTGATCTGAAAGTGGTGAGATTTCTACCTCTGCTCCTTTAGAGATTTCAATTTTGGCAAAATCCAAGCTCTCTTGTAGAAGGGCCATTTCTCTTTGGTCTCTAGCTTCAGGTACTATTTCAAATAGTGCATTAATATAATTTTCAGATCTTTCATATTCCCCCCGACTAAAAGCCATTGTTGCCATTCGGTTTAATGTTGTTGGGTTTGGGTTGGTAGCAAGACTTAGGTAGACTCCAAGATTAGCATATACAGAGTCTTCCATACCTATGGCATTGTACAAACTGGCACGCCTCAAGTAAGCTTCATAAAATCCAGGATCACTTTTAATAGCCCCGGCATAGAAACTTAAAGCTGATTCAAAATCTCGCTCTTTGGCTTTGTTCTGACCTTTTTCGTAAAGCTTTATTGCTTTCTTATTTGAGCTGGAAAGGTTTTGTTGACTGAAGGACAAAAAATGGCAAGCGAAAAAGTATACAACAAGGAATATCCTTATTATGGAATATCCAAATACTTGTGTGTTTGAAGCGAAATTTGCCATTTAGGATTTTGTTTCACAAACTCAACGATCAAAGGTGTCACTTCTTTTGATTTTGACCATTCGGGTTGTAAAAATAATTTCGAGCTTCTTGTCATTTTATCGCCATGTGCTTGAGACCATTTCAAGTCTGATCTGTTATAGACAATGACCTTAAGTTCATTTGATTCTGAGTAGAATTCATCCAATGGCTCTTTAAATTTTTTTGGGGAAAAACAGATCCAATCCCAAGTGCCCGTTAGCGGGTAGGCACCGGATGTTTCTATATTCGTCTTCAGCCCTCTTTTCTTTATTTCTTCAGTTAAGGACGATAGGTCATACATTAGGGGTTCACCCCCTGTAATGACTACAATTTCAGCTCCAGAATTTCTAGCCTCATCAGCAATTTTAACAACTGAAATCCATTCATATTGAGAAGCATCCCAGGATTCCTTTACGTCACACCAATGACATCCTACATCACACCCGCCCAACCTTACAAAATAAGCAGATTTACCTGTGTGATAACCTTCCCCCTGAATTGTATGAAAGGATTCCATCACCGGTACAAATCCTGGATCAGATTTCTCGGGCTTCATACGCCTTCAATGTATTGACCAAAAGTGAAGCAATAGTCATGGGTCCAACTCCTCCTGGAACAGGGGTGATATAACTTGCCAAAGGAGCAACATTTTCATAGTCTACATCACCAGAAAGTCTGAATCCGGATTTCTTGGTTTTATCCTCAACTCGTGAGGTGCCAACATCAATGATTACTACGCCTTTTTTCACCATATCTTTTGTGATCAGATTTGGTTTTCCGACCGCTACGATTAAGATATCTGCCTGACTCGTATGCTTGGCTAAGTCTTTTGTATGTTCGTGACACACCGTCACAGTCGCTAATCCATCCTGGAGCATCATCATGCTTACCGGAGCTCCAACAAGTCTGCTGGCACCAACGACTACACATTCCTTCCCCTTCGTTTCAATTTCATACCTCTTTAATAGTTCCATGACACCAAAAGGTGTAGCTGGAAGGAGCAGGTGGTGCGTCGATGTAATGCTTCCGAAATTTTGGTTTGTGAAGCCATCCACATCTTTTCCCGGGTTTATTCTCTCGTTGACATGTTCAACTGAAATATGATCCGGTAATGGCAATTGAACAATGAAGCCGTCAATGTCTTCATCTTCATTGAGCTTATCTATTTGCTTGATAAGCTTGGCTTCAGCCAATGAGTTAGCAAAGTGTAGCAGCGTATATTCAAAACCAACTTCCTTGCAAGCATTGATCTTGCCTTTCACATATGTGTGACTGGGGCCATCATCTCCAACAATGATTATCGCCAAGTGAGGTACTCGCTTGCCTTCTGCCTTAAGAGCATCTACTTTTTGCACTATCTCATTTTTTATATCCTTTGAGACCTTACGTCCATCTATAGTTGTTGGCATGTGGGATGATTTTAGATTATCGGATATTTAATTGTAAGTGATTTCTCAAATTTGATATTGGTCAAAGGATATTCCAACTCCTTTCTTAATTCTGGTCTTAATCTAATTTAAGCACTGCCATAAAAGCTTCCTGCGGGATTTCGACGTTTCCGACTTGCCGCATTCTTTTCTTTCCTTTTTTCTGTTTTTCTAGCAACTTTCTCTTTCGTGTGATATCCCCTCCATAACATTTCGCAAGTACGTTTTTTCGCATGGCTCGCACAGTTTCTCTAGCAATGATCTTCGTCCCAATAGCAGCTTGAACTGCAATTTCGAACATCTGACGTGGAATTAATTCTCGCAATTTCTCACAAAGTCTTTTTCCCCATTCATATGCCTTTTCTCTATGAACAATTGCTGAAAGTGCATCGACTTTATCACCATTCAGCATAATATCCAGCTTAACCATGTTCGATTGACGATATCCAATCAATTCGTAATCCAAAGAGGCGTATCCTCTGGAAATTGTTTTCAGCTTGTCAAAGAAGTCAAAAACGATCTCAGCAAGTGGCAGCTCGAAACTTAGTTCCACTCGATCTGAAGTCAAGTACACCTGGTTTTTTATCTCACCTCTTTTATCCACACATAAGGCTATGATCGGACCTATATATTCTGCTTTTGAAATGATTTGTGCTCGAATATATGGTTCTTCAATATGATCAATGAATGTTGGATCCGGTAATTCTGATGGAGCACTTACCTCAACTATATTTCCATTGTTTTCAATTGCATGAAATTGCACTGAAGGAACCGTTGTAATCACTGTCATTCCAAACTCTCGCTCCAATCTTTCCTGTACGATTTCCATATGTAGCATTCCTAAGAATCCACATCTGAAGCCAAACCCAAGGGCCATCGATGTTTCAGGTTCCCAAATCAAGGCAGCATCATTTAATTGGAGCTTCTCCATAGATGCTCGAAGCTCTTCAAACTCACTCGTTTCAACTGGATAAATTCCTGCAAAAACCATCGGTTTAACGTCCTCAAATCCTTTTACTTCCTTGTCTGTTGGATTGTCTACATGTGTAATTGTATCACCTACTTTTACCTCTTTTGCTACTTTGATTCCTGAAATAAGATAGCCAACATTTCCAGCGGAGACCGATTTTCTTGAATCATGTTGAAGCTTTAAAACCCCAATCTCATCAGCGTCATAGGTTTTACCTGTATTTACAAATTTCACTTTGTCACCCTTATTCAGGCTTCCATTAAATACCCGGAAAAAAACTTCTATCCCTCTATAAGGATTAAATACAGAGTCAAAGATCATGGCTTGCAATGGCTCATCCGGATTTCCGTTTGGAGCAGGCACTTTATGTATTATGGTCTCAAGAATATCTTCCACCCCAAGTCCTTCT
>JANQST010000486.1 GCA_028279155.1 Cyclobacteriaceae bacterium | reverse complement strand
TCTAGTTCTAAGTTAGTTAAAATGAGCGACTCAAAATATTTCCAGGACCACATGCCAGAAAACGTCTGTTTTGGTTGTGGGCACAATCACGAAGGTCTTCAAATTAAAAGTTTTTGGGACGGAGACGAATCTGTTTGCAAGTGGACTTCCGATGAAAAATACCACGGATGGAGTGATTTGATGAACGGTGGAATTATGGCTACCCTGATCGATTGCCATTGCATGGGAACAGCCATGGCGGACGCCTACAAAAGAGAAGGTCGATCGTTGGATTCTGAGCCGGAGTATCGCTATGCTACGGGTACTTTATCCGTAAAGTACCTTAAACCCACCCCCAACACAACTGTCGAGCTTCGGGCCAAAGTTGTTGAGGTCAAAGGGAAAAAGACGGTCTTGACTTGTGATTTCTTCTCAGACCAAGGTGAGAAAACCGCAGAAGCAGATGTGGTTGCAATTCGCGTATTTGATGGAAGTTTAAGCTCAGAGGAGAATGCTTTTAAATCTTAGCAACCACAAGGAACACCAAGGACTCACTAAGAGCACCAAAAACTCTATTGTAATCTCATTGTAGACCCTCTAATTTGTGTTATTTGTGAATTCTTCCTGTTTTTCGTGGGTAAAAAATGACAGAAAATCAAATTGCAAAAGTTGTTTTTGAGTGCTCCATGAAAGTTCATCGCAGTTTGGGTCCCGAATTATTGGAAAGTACATACCAGGAGTGTCTGTTTTACGAATTGAGTAACCAGAACATCAAAGTCGAAAAGCAAAAAGCTCTTCCTTTAGTCTACAACGAGGTGAAAATGGAAGTAGGCTATCGTGTTGATCTGATGATAGAAGATAAATTCATTGTAGAACTAAAGGCTGTTGATTCTCTCACTGATGTGCATTTGGCACAGATTCTCACTTATCTGAAACTTGCAGAATGCAAACTCGGAATGCTGATCAATTTTAATGTGGCCCTGCTTAAGAATGGGGTTAAAAGAGTGATCAACGGACGACTCTAAGAAATCCTTTCAACCACAAAGACAGTAAGACCACAAAGGGCGCTAATTGTTAGGGATAGAAGTTTATTAGTTTCATATCTATTGTGACTTTGTGACTTCTTTGTGTACTTAGTGGTTAGATATGCATCCAGAGCTATTTTCCATCGGCGATTTCACCATTCATACCTACGGATTCATGATCATGGTTGCTGCTACGTTGGGTTATTTCTATATGGCGCATTCAGCCCACAAGGATCTTGGCATTGAAAAAGATAAGATTCAAAATATGGCCGTTTTGATCATCGTATCTGCTTTTGTTGGAGGAAAATTGCTCTTCTACCTTGAAAATCCCAGCTACTATTTTGAGTCTTTGGCCAATTTGAAAAAGAACTTCAGAACTGGTTTTGTTTTTTATGGCTCCCTTCTTTTTGCAGTTCCAACTACTGTTTGGTATTTCCGAAAACAAAAATGGCCAGTATGGCCAATGATGGATCGACTTGCAATCACAGCTTGTATTATTCATGGCACTGGTCGACTCGGCTGTTTTTTTGCAGGCTGTTGCCATGGAATTGAATCGGAACTACCATGGGCAGTCACTTTCACCGACCCAGCCTCCCAAGCCCCATTGCATACGCCACTCCATCCTACTCAGCTGTATTCTTCTACACTTATCTTCTCAATTCTAATTCTCCTGGTGATGTTCAAAAGACATAAGCGATTTGAGGGACAACTATTTTTTATCTACATCATTCTATATGCAGCTGGGAGATCCGTAATTGAAATTTTTAGAGGAGATGAAGAACGTGGTTTTATTATTGAGGATGTTCTTTCTCATTCCCAGTTTATTTCCATCATTGTGATATCAATAGCTATCTGGGCATATTTGAAATTCAAGAAAAAAGCAGACTTCCAGAAATAAACTCAGTCTTCCACCAATTTTAATGTAAGCCTACCGTATCGATCACCAGAACCACTGGCATCAATCTCATACGTATAGTATCCTGATTCAAGTTTACTTTCTCCTACATAATCAATCGGTTGGATCGTTGCCAAATCTCCATCAATGGTAAGCTCAACAAAGGCATAACGATAAGCAAATTCGTAAAGCTTGTAGTCAGATGAAGTTGAAGGGACAATTGTATTGTACTCATGTCTACCTCCACCTGTGTTGACTACAACATTTTGATAAAAAAATCCACTTGAGTTTTGAATTCGGATAGCTGTCTTCCCATTGAGCTCCGGACGTTCAGGTTCCTGAATATTTTGCTCACAAGCAAACAGAAAGATTAATATAGATGGTAGAATTATTTTGGTTGATCTCATCATTACCCCTTTGATCAAATACAGCCAAATGAGAATTTTCCCTACTGTGTTCGTAGCTGCAAGGCTCCAGGCAAAATTTCTATATTAAATGGTGGTTGTCCCATTCGCTCTCCATCTATGTGTGCATAAATTGCATTGTTTGCTTCTATAGTAATCTTTTCTGCTTTGTGAAAGTCAACCATTTTAAGCGAACCGTGACTTCCATTAGACAGTCTGTGGATGTTTAAGAATCTGTTTATCGGTGATAGATCTCCAATCGTGCAGACTTCCAAAACTCCATCATCAATTCTGGCATCTGGCATCAACTTAAACCCACCACCAAAAGTGGTGCCATTGCCGATCGCCATTAATATCAACGCTTTTTTATGTTCTTCATGATCAACCTGGTACTCAAATGGTTTGACCTGATATCCTCCAAGGATTCTCAGAACATGATAATAATAAGCAGCATGTCCCTTAAGAAGTGAAACTCGCTTGGTGGCCATGTCTTCTACGATTTGACCATCAAAACCGATTCCTACACCATTGAGAAAAATCCGATCATTGCATTTACCAAGGTCAACACGATTTATTTGCCCATTCAAGGCGGTGTCAAATTGATCGGACAGCTTTTTAGCTATTCTGACATTTTTAATGAAGTCGTTCCCGGTTCCGGAAGGTATGATTGATATTGGAATATCCTGTTGAAGCCCATTGACAGCTTCATTGATGGTACCATCTCCGCCAACAATAATCAAATCAGTAAACGATTGATCCAATCGACGTGTGGTTTGGGTAGCGTCACCATCCTTATCTGTATCAAATATTTCAAAGGAGATTTTCTTACCTTCTAAAAAAGCAGAAAGCTCACGTAATATCTTGCTTGTTTTTTTACTTCCGGAATACCGATTTCCTACAACAAAAATTTTCCGGGTCAAAATGGAAGTTTGGTTAGGTCCACATTGCCTCCTGTGATGATTACACCTACATTTCTACCTTCGAATACTTCTCGATTTTTAAGAATACTGGCAAAAGCAACCGCTGAGGAAGGTTCGATTACAATTTTCATTCGTTCCCAAATCAACTTCATTGCATCGATAATTTCTTGCTCTGTTACTGTGAAAATATCTTTTGCATGATCTTTAAGGATTTCAAAATTCTTTTGACCTATTGTGGTTTTCAATCCATCCGCAATTGTATTGGCACTTTTGTTGGGAATAATTTTACCCGCCTTTAACGAATTGTAAGCATCGTCTACTTCTTTCGGCTCACCGGCATATACATCTAGCTTCGGCTCGATGTAATGAGCGGAAAGTGCTGTGCCGGCAGCTAAACCACCACCTCCCACAGGAGTAATTACAGCATCGAGATTATCAACTTCTTCCAAGAGTTCCTTCCCAGCCGTAGCTTGTCCCGCAATGATATTGTAATCATCAAATGGATGAACCAGAATAGCACCGGTCTCTTCCATAACACGAGCACAGGTTTCCTCACGCGACTTATCATTAGGTTCGCATAGGACAACCTCCGCTCCATAACCCTTCACTGCTGCCATTTTTACACTGGATGAATTGTTCGGCATAATAATGTAGGCTTTTGATCCAGCTAACTTTGCTGCTAATGATACCGCCTGACCATGATTTCCAGAAGAATGACACGCAAAACCCTTTACCCTGTCTTCTGGCCTGTAACTGAAAATGGCATTAGAAGCACCACGCATTTTGAAAGCTCCTACTTTTTGAAAATTCTCACATTTGAAAAACAAATTACATCCTGCAATTTCATCGATATTTTTTGATGTGATAACAGGTGTTTGCGTGATGTATCCGGAAATGCGCTGATGTGCACGTTTAATGTCGGAAAGGCTAGGTACGGTTGTTAGCATATTCGTAAAATTAGTGTGCCTCCAACCAATTTTGCCCAACTCCAATTCCAATTTCCATAGGCACGTCAAGAGATAATGCTGTTTTCATAAATTCTTCTGTCTTGGCACGCATTAGTTGTTCTTCGGATTTGTGAAGGTCAAAAACCAGTTCGTCGTGGACTTGCATCAGCATCCTTGATTGCACTTTTTCTTCTTTCATCCATTTATGAATGTTGATCATGGCGATTTTGATGATATCCGCAGCACTGCCCTGAATCGGCGCGTTGATCGCGTTTCGCTCGTCAAATCCTCGCATCGTAAAATTTCTGGAGTTGATATTTCTCAAATATCTTCTTCGACCCAGGATGGTTTCGACATATTCGTCCTTTCTCGCTTTTTCAATCGTTTCATCCATGTATTTCTTAACCATAGGAAATTCTTTGAAGTACGAATCAATGATCTCCTGAGCTTCGCCTCGTGGAATGTTGAGATTCTGAGATAGTCCAAATGCAGAAATCCCGTAAATAATTCCGAAGTTCACTTCTTTGGCTTTCCTCCTCATTCCATCTTCGACATTGTTTAAGTCAACGCCAAAAACTTTCGCCGCGGTGGTGGCATGAATATCTCTTCCTTCCTTGAAGGCATTCAACATGCTTTCATCTTTTGAAAATGCTGCCATAATTCTCAACTCAATTTGAGAATAATCTGCAGACATAATCAGGTAGTCATTATCTCTGGGAACAAAAGCCTTCCGTATTTCCCGACCTTTCGTCGTACGGATTGGAATATTCTGGAGGTTTGGGTTGTTAGAGCTTAGCCTGCCAGTAGAGGCTACTGTTTGCCTGTAATCAGTATGAATTCGATGATCTGTTGGACTAATTAATTTTGGTAACGCATCAACGTAGGTAGATTTTAATTTCTGATATTCTCTGAATTCAAGGATTTTGGCCGCTATTTCATGTTCAGCTGCCAACTTTGATAGAATCTCCTCACCGGTAGCATACTGACCTGTCTTTGTTTTCTTAGGATTCTCAACAAGCTTCAATCGTTCAAAAAGAATCTCTCCGAGCTGTTTAGGAGAGCCAATGTTGAATTCGACTCCAGCTATTTTAAAAATTTGATCTTGTGCCTTTCTGCTCTCTTCATCCAGCTCTCTAGACATTACTTCCAAAGAAGATGTGTCAATCTTTACCCCTTCATACTCCATGTCGGCCAAAACAAATGACAGGGGTTCTTCCACTTCATGCAACAATCTCCCAAGCCCCTTCTGATCAACTTCTTTTTCCAAAAGCTCCTTCAATTGCAAAGTGATGTCGGCATCTTCGCATGCATAGTCAGCGACTTTCTCAGGTTCAACCTGGTCAATGGTTTTTTGATTTCTACCTTTTGGCCCTACAAGACTTTCAAAAGAAATGGTTTTATAATTCAAGTATTTCTCAGCCAACCAATCCATGCTATTGTTGGAGTCGGGATCAAACAGGAAGTGTGCAAGCATGGTATCGAAAATGGGGCCATCAACCAGGATGTCATAGTTTCGCAACACCTGTATATCGTACTTTAGATTTTGTCCAATTTTCGTAGTTGAAGGATTTTCAAGTACTTCTTTAAAATGACCAATTACTACTCCTGGATTTTCGTTACATGGCACATACCAGGCCTCTCCTTTGTCAGTGGCAAATGCAATTCCCACTAAGACAGCATCTCGTGTTTCAAGACTGGTGGTTTCCGTATCAAAGCAAAAAGCGGAGTGATCCTTTAATTTATTCACCAACTCAATAATTCCATCTGTGCTATTCACCAAATGATAGGTGTGTTTAGTGGACTTAATAGATTCCTTAGAATCCGTCACCGTTTCAGATGCTCCTGAATCGAAAAGGCCTAGCTGTTGTGTACCGCCACTTTTTATGTCATTTTCCTCCTGGAAAACCCTACGGGCGATGGTCTTGAATTCCAGCTCATCAAAAATTGGTTTGAGTATTTCGGGGTTAGGCTCTCCGTACAGCAATGCCTCTTCATCAAATTCAATGGGTGAATCGATCTTGATCGTTGCTAGCTCCTTCGATAAGATCCCTAGTTCTCCGTTTTCTTCGATCTTCTTTTTCAACGCTCCAGTGAGTTGATCCACATTTTTAACAATGTTTTCAACCGACCCAAATTCTTTTAGCAGCTTAGAAGCAGTCTTATCACCCACGCCTGCGACACCAGGAATGTTATCAACAGAATCACCCTTCAATCCAAGCACATCACGTACCTGATCCACTTTGTCAATGTCAAACTTCTCCAGTACTTCCGGGATGCCCATGATATCAGTTCCATTTCCCATTCTCCTTGGTTTGAAAAGCGAAATGTTTTCATCGACAAGCTGAGCAAAGTCTTTATCAGGGGTCATCATAAAAACCTTGAATCCTTTGGCGCCAGCTTTCTTGGCTACTGTCCCAATCAAGTCATCTGCTTCAAAGCCATCTTTTATTAGAATTGGAATATTGAATCCTTCTACAATATTTTTACAATAAGGAATGGCCACTTTGATTTCTTCCGGCATTGATTGACGTGTGGCCTTGTATTCTTTGAAATCATGGTGCCGGAAAGTAGGTGCTTCAGTATCAAATGCGACCCCGATATGTGTTGGCTTTTCCTTTGTAATAATCTCTAGAAGTGAGTTGGTGAAACCCAGGATCGCTCCTGTATTTATTCCATTAGTTGTAAGCCTGGGATTCTGACTAAGGGCAAAGTGTGCACGGTAAATTAGTGCGTAGGCATCAAGGAGAAAGAGGGTTTTTTCAGACATCAGGTAAATATAACTTGGATGAAAGTTTAGATACATGATGCAATAAAAAAAGCAGCTCTAGAGCTGCTTTTTCTTGAATGAAAACACTAACATCCATCATTGTCCCTTTAGATCGGGCCAATTTTTTTCAGCTTTCTTTTTCATCTCTTTTTGATCTGCGACCCAAAGTTGTTTTGCGTCAACTTCCAGGTCATTAAGAAAGACATAAAGTTTGCCGTTATCTACCAGGAACTTATTTGGATCCGTTCGGAACTTGGCTCCAACTGCTATTCCTGTCGCACACCATCCGCCATATTGCGGCAAGTATTTCACTGGGGATTTATCAAAAGTTGCTTTTTGCTCCGCAGATGTGAAATAGTACTTCATCCCGTTATATTCTGATTTGAATTCTTTCAAACCTCGTTGAGCAAGATTCAGATCAACATAAGAAACCGGACTGTATCCATTCAAAGCGATTTTGGTCGCATCTGTATTGTACTCCTGGGCACTCACTACCAGTGAGGCCGATAGGATCATTGCGAGAATAACTAATTTCTTCATGTTCTTAGTTTTGAAAATATTGTTCATTAATTACTTTGCCATCTTCCCAGATTCTTCGAATCACTTCATGCCACTTCACTTCGCTACCATCTTTCATGTCGAAATTGAAGAGAAACTCAGACATAGACACGTTTCCTTCTGAGACTGAATTCAGCAACGATATTTCTTTTACTGCAGCTATGCTGCCCACAAATCCAGTAAGCTTTTCCAGTGCTTCTGTCTTATTTGATGTGAGAGAACCATCAACCTCAGTGGTTTTGGCATCATCGGCAAAAAATTTATCTACCGCTTGCGGTATCTCCCCCTTGAGGACCATACCATCCATTTCATTTACATAATCCATCATTAATTGTTTTATGACTACAAAAATGGATTGGAAATGAAGCGATATGTTTACAAAAAATGCTGCGTTTATAGCACTTTTTGTAACGATTGAGGTGATTGCTTTTTGTAGAATGCGGAGAAGTGACTTACTTCTCTGAAGCCAAGCATATGTGCGATAGTTGAAACCTTAAAGCCCAGGTTTTTCAATTTTTCTGCTTCTTCATATAATCGATTGCTTATAAGCTGCTTAATCGAAATGTTATACTCTTTTTTGATTCTTTCGGCTAAATTCTTGGAGGTTAAGTTAAGCTTATCCGCATAAAAGCTGATCAAATGTTGAGATCTGAAATTTGTCTCAATTAATTCCTTGAGTTGATCCAGAAGTGCATACCTGGATGGACGATCTTCGTTGGAATGCAAAAACTCTCCTGGTGTCTGCTGAGTAATTCGCTTGAAAAAACGTCCAAAGTAGGCCGGGTCTTTAAAACGTAGTTCATAAGCCACTTCCTGGATGGATTTGCCAGCGAAAAACAACAAATACTTCGCTTGAACAATTAGTTTATGCATTTTCCATTGATGTAGGGAGTGGTTGATGTGCTTCGAAGAAATTTGATTCAACCTTCGATACTCTGGCAAGATCTCACTCACAGGAAGTGTGGGGTCAAGGTTTTCTTCAAAAAATTCGTTTGTATCAAATAAGAGATCGATTTCTTGTTGGGAAGCATTAAAAGGGTTCATGGATCTCCATTCGGAAAGCGATCCCTCCAAATCTGGAACAAACTGCTTTTCCTCATCAAATAAAACATGACCAATTCCAGTGAGATGGGAAAACAAATACCTATACTTCGAAAGATCTATTTGCTCATTTAGAGGGAATAATTCCAGCTGACCGTCCAACAACTTGAAATACTGTCCCTTTTTAAGAAAAAGTGCTGTTGGTTGCTTGAAGGTGTGGACAACAAAGTCCAGTTCAATGATTGAACGATTGTTTAAAAATACGATCGTAGGTTGGTCACACTGATGAATAGTTCCGAGTTGCATTGTCATACTTGGTGTCTTACAATTCTAACAAACAAAAGTTGCTAGTGCATGTCCGCGAAATGACCAGCTGATTAATTTCCCATTATTTCACATACGCATCGAACAGCAAATTTTCGATTCTTTTCTTCATTCTTTTCGTTGATGTTGTGCTTATGCGCATGACCCGATATTGAGTATTGACTGATATGAATATGAAATCTCGGGTCCTTTATTTCTGGGTTGGTTGTCCAGTAATCTGCATAGTATCCGTCTTTCCAAATATTTCCCTCAGTTCTTCCAATAGGTCTGATTTCAAGTCGGTTTTTTTCAAAAACATCGTATCGATCCAGGAAATCTACTCGAAAAAGTTTCTTATTCCCTTCAAACATTCTAGCAAGCTTAGCTTCTTCAAGAGTCTCCAGGAAGCTGTTCCAATCTTCAACCGTAGGTATTCTCCAGCCTTTAGGGCAAACTGATTCAATTTCCTTATAGGAATAGAAGTTTGTT
This sequence comes from Cyclobacteriaceae bacterium, assembly GCA_028279155.1. Classification (GTDB taxonomy): domain Bacteria; phylum Bacteroidota; class Bacteroidia; order Cytophagales; family Cyclobacteriaceae; genus Ekhidna. Next base: position 4,385 of record JANQST010000486.1, on the reverse strand, counting down.
TCTCCACACTCATCAAGATTATAGTTGGGGCAATGCGATAACTTCGTTTGAAGCCGCAGATCCTCCATCATCCAAATTAGGGTTCCGATTTCGATCGTTTTATAGGAATTATTATCTCGTGGATCGGTCAGGATACTAGACTGACATAATATGTCGAAGCTTAGGCAGAATAAAAATGCTGCTAAAAGAAACTTTATCAAACTGGAATTACTCTTCATTAACATTCACTGAAGCCCCATGAAATTTACAATTATTTGGACATCCTGAAGAACTTGATATTCAAATTCCTCATTATCAAGGTTTTCGAGCTCTCACCATCTCTTTCTTCCCCATTGCGCCTTGCAGGGCTTCGACCTCAAATCCTGCTTCAACCAAATTCCTCTTGAACTGGCCTTGTGCACAGTAAGTGGTTAGTATTCCTCCTTTATCCAATAAGTCATGGCATTTCCTAAGGTTCTCAATTGACCAAACTTCTGCTTGTTTGCTGGGCGCGAACGCATCGAAATAGATAAGGTTGAAAAGTTTGTTGGTGTTGAAGTGTTCAAGTTTAGCAGTGGTCTTTAGTAAGGTGAAGTGATCTGAAATAATGTTCTCTTTTTCCCATTCATCTTCATGGATTCTACGGAAGAGATTGCCTTCCTCTTCTGATGCATGATAATTAAGCGCTTGATATATTTTTCGAGGGATTGGGTACGGCTCAAGTGATGTGAAAGAAACGTTGATCTGCTTTTCCTCTGCAACTTTAGCTGTAAGAAATGCATTTAACCCTGTTCCTAATCCAATCTCAAGGATGTTCACTTTGGAGCCTGTGTTGGATGTCAAAAAAAACTCCAATCCTTCTCTTATAAACACGTGGAGCGACTCGCCCAATGCTCCTTTTGTCGAGTGATAGGTCTCGTTGAGCTCTTCGTCAAACAAACTATGAGAACCGTCTTCGGTAGTGATGATCTTAATCGCCATATATTAGAACGACAGCATGAGCTGATACACCTTCTTCTTTGCCAACAAATCCAAGTTTCTCGGTAGTTGTGGCCTTGATGGAAACATCCTCTTCTTCAATTCCCATCACTTCTGCCAGGCACGCTTTCATTGCCGGAATGTGCGGATTGACCTTTGGCTGTTGCAAACAGATTGTGCTATCAACATTCCCAACTTTATAGCCCTTAGTTTTGATGAGATCAATCACTTCTTTCAGTAAGATCTTGCTGTCAATGCCTTTGTATTTGGGGTCCTTGTCTGAGAAATGAAATCCAATGTCGCGCATATTCGCTGCACCAAGAAGTGCATCACAGATTACATGAATCAATACGTCTGCATCTGAATGTCCATAGGCTCCATGAGAATGTGGGATCTTGATTCCTCCCAACCAAAAATCAACACCTTCCGCAAGTGCATGAACATCGTAACCGTAACCGACTCTAATATTGGGTTTCATGCTTCTATTAGCTTAAAATCATTGCAATCTAACCTGATCTCATGATCCTTCAAATCCTCCTTTATGAAATGGCAATAATGACCTGCTTTTTTTTCTTCATGAAATCGACAGCCGAAGCAAGTACGTTGCACAGAGATGATTTCATCTTTGTTCAGTTGGAAGATCAATTTTGTCAGTAAATGATAGAGGTATTTTTTTTCTTCGATACTAAACGCATCAACAGATCTATATAATGGTTGAGTAAACCCCCCCACTTGATTGATTACATCCTTTCCTTTTTTTGATAAAGCCAGGGAATAGCTTCGAGCGTCTCCTGTCCCAGTAACTTTTTTGACCAATTCCTTCTGAACGAGAACTTTAACTGCATCACTCACCGTAGGTTTTGTCATATTAAACTCCTTTGCGAGATGACTCACTGTACACAATTCGGTTGGATGAACGTCAATAAAAATAAGAAGCTGAATTTGTATAGGGCTCAACCCCAACTCTTTTGCATGGTCCCAGAGCAATACTCGAAATACTTCAGCGATGCGTTCAAAGCCCACAACTAAACGACTGCTGAGATCTTTCCTTTGAATATCCGGGTCGAAGGGGTTTTTAGTCATTTGACTAAGTTAGTCATCCTAACTAAAATAAATGGAGAATAAAAGAAGTCATGAAACATGAAATACTTTCAATTGCTTCATGACCTCTATTGAACGCCTACTTAACAGAATAGGGAAGAGAGAGATCTCCTGATGCAATGCTATACACTTCATAAACTCCTAAGAGCGGGAGGGTTTCTTTTGTGGTGTTTACTTGCATATAAGCGGCAACTGCATCAAAATTGAAGTTTGTTTTTCCAGAAACCCTGAACCGGGGTACAATTACCTTAATCTGATTACTTTTTGTCACAACCTGAAAACCGGGTGAATCCATATACATGGGCATTCCTGGATTGGTAGGAGGTAAGATGACCTGATTGTCTTCCTTATCAAACTCTTTCACTGAAAGTCCACCTGGTACTGACTCATTTGATTCAAGGACCACCCAATGAGGATGCCAAATCACTCCATCGTTTGAGAAATTACGATCATAATTCTCATCCCATAAAGGAGTATCGTCAAAATCAGGATGTGAGGTAAGCGCTAAGGCTACAATACCATCGACATCACCAAAACCAACATCTTTGGATTTCAAACTTGTGGGAAAAACGTACCCAAGTACAGGAGCTCCATCCAGTTGACCCACCTCCTTTGGAGTAGTAGCTCCTGCGTTTCCTTGAACGGTCATAGAAAAAACAAGTAATTCAAGGTCATTATCATACTTTACTGACGCGCTTTCGATCATCAAGTCATTGCTTTTCGAAAAAGCAGGGTCTACGTTTTCTCCTTGAGAAAAGCCTCTTGACATGCATCCAATCAGAATAATTGAAATTATAAATAGATTTTTCATTTTTTAAATAGATTAGGAATCCTAACTAATAGAAATAAAAATTATGCTCTCAATTCATCGATAGAAGCTCCAAAATTGAGATGTAAAACCCCACCAGAAGGAGTAACCAAAACTGGTACTGACTTAATCCCAAGGCTTTCAGCATCCTGAATACGTGTTTTTTCTTCGCCCAAATGAACAATTTCCACATTGTCCGTTCCGAGCAATTCGACAATTTCATTTTCTGCAGATACACAAACGGAGCACCCTGCATGATAAAAAACTGATTTTTTCATTTTTCTAAATTTTAGTTTATAGCACAATAATAGTAAGGAATCCTAACTAATAACAATTTCGCTTCACTTTTTTACTTTTTAAGGGTCTGTTACATTGAAACTGCTAGTTATTCATCTCTAAGACGCTCCGTCAAATTCGAAGTAGCTACCCGTAAAGACCTCATGCCAACAATCAGATAGGCAAGTCCTATGGTCAGAATTAATGCCAGTACAAAGAGTGTAGGACCGAGTGTTGTGCGATAAGAAAAATCTGCCAGCCATTCTTGCATCGTTATGTATGCGATTGGTAAGCCAATTGCGTTGGCAATCACAACAAGTAATACAAAGTTCTTTGTAAACATGGACACCACTTGATTGGTTGTAGCACCAAGTGCTTTTCGAACGGCCACTTCCTTTAGCCGTGACTTGATCACAATGTTAGCGATGGCGAACATGCCGATAAATGAAATAAAAATTGATAGCAATGTGAGATACAGCATGACATCAGAAAGTCGTTCTTCGGTGCGGTGGAGTTCTGCAAAGGACTGATCAAGGAAATAACTTTCGAATGGCACTCCTACTGTCATATCATTCCAGATTGCTTCCAGTTGTTCCAGGTTTTCCCGAACATTTGTGCTGGACATTCTTACAGCCAGGTTATCCTCAGGGTCGGTACGATAGAAAAAAGCATAGGGCTTGATGTCTTCTTTAAAGTTCGAATAGTGAAAGTCTTTAACTACCCCAATTACCCTTCCATAAATCAATGAATCTCGTCGATTACTTGTCATTGGAACAGACTCTCCCACTTGGCTCAGCTCGAGGCCTAACGCTTTCAAGGCTGCTTCGTTTGCAATTAGATTTAGACCCTGACTGTCCGTTTCTATGGACTCATCAAAGTTTCTTCCTCCAATGAATTCAAAATCCATTGCTTCCATGTAGTCTGGGGTAACAACTGCATAGTTCATTAAAAAACGATCCGGGTAACCAACAGTAAATGTCCAGTTGAGTCCGCCAACCACTCCATTACTGAACCCCGCAGATTCTACAAACGAGAGCTGAGTAATGCGTTCCTTCAAAGTCTGTTGATTGGATAGTACATCCGCGTTTTCAATAATCAGGACCTGCTCCATATCAAAACCCATATCCGAATTCTTGAAATACATTAGTTGTTGATACACAACCATCGTTCCCACGATCATGATTGCTGAGATGGCAAACTGAGCGATGAGAAGGATTCTTTTAAGATCCAGGAAGCTACTTTT
>JANQST010000477.1 GCA_028279155.1 Cyclobacteriaceae bacterium | reverse complement strand
TTTGGAACAGAAGCAGATGGTATTAGTACGGAAGCCGGAGAACATGCTGATGGCCTAGTTCATATCCCCATGTATGGTTTCACAGAGAGTTTTAATCTATCGGTTAGTGCAGCGTTATGCCTGAATACACTGAAAGTCAAAATGAAAGGAAGTTTTCCCGGTATTTCTGAAGTTGAAAAGAAAGAGCTTAGAGCGGATTGGTACCGACGAATTGTAAGAGAAGCAGATTTGATCTTAAAAAGAAAAGGCGTTGAGGTATGAGGAGGTTAGCGAAAATTGTTTTTTGGGGATTGATTTCGGTAGCACTCTTTATACTAATAACCAATGTGTGGATCATTAGTACCACAAGTTCACAGATCTACAACGAAGATGATATTCCCAATAACGATGTGGCTTTAGTACTTGGCACAAGTAAAAAAACCAACGATGGAAGGCCGAATCTTTTTTTTGTGGAAAGAATGAGCGCTGCAGCTGATTTGTATGAAAAACAAAGGATCAAACATCTATTGGTAAGTGGTGACAATAGCTCGAAGTATTACAATGAGCCTCGAGATATGTTAAAAGCTCTGGGAGATTTAAGTGTTCCAGCCAGCGACATTTCACTGGATTATGCAGGGTTCAGAACATTGGATTCAGTTGTAAGGTCAAAAGAGGTATTTGGGCAAAAATCAATCACCATCGTAACACAAAAATTTCATTGCTACAGGTCCTTGTTCATCGCTAACAAGTTTGGGATAAATGCCGTGGCATTTGCCGCTGATCGTGAAAGCGCCATTGGAATGAACCTTGCATTCAGAGAAGTACTGGCGAGAGCATATGCGGTAGTGGATCTGTATATATTTCAAAAACAACCAAAATTTTTAGGAGAGGAAATCAGGTTGGAAATCAGGTAACTTCGCAAGAATACCATCTAACCAGCGTCTAATTGTCAGCATGATCAAAACGTTTTTAATTGTACTTTCCGTGTGTTCATTCAATGTCGATGAACATGATTTTAAGCTTGCTCATTATGAGTTGACAAGAAGTAATAATGAAATCAAGTTACATGTTCGAATTGATCGATTTGATCTTTTACGAGCCGTAGCTTCATGCTCCCAAAACCTTGAGTTGAGTCAATGTATGTCAGAATACCTGAAAAGACATTTCTCATTGAGTTTTAATGGGGTAAAAAAGGAGTATACCTATATCACCCACGAAATCAGTGAGGATTTCATTGATATCGATTATACGCTAGGTGAGTTTTCTCAAGAAGTCAAAGAAATTGGTGTCTACAATGATGTATTGCTTGAACAATCCGAAGATCAGGAAAACATTGTGATCAGCCGATTTCATGATAGAAAGCGATCATTCCGACTTAACAAAGGTCGATTTGAAACAACCATTAAGTATTGATATTGTGGATCCAATGTTTTATTAAAAACCTCTGGTACTTTCATTATTACCGCCAATAAAAACTGTCATTTTTTTTGATCGAATATGATTACTTTCGGAGGGTTTAATAAGAAACTCAAACCCCAGTAATCATGCGAAAAATTATCGTTGCATTTGTTTTCCTTTTAGTTCTTGGGATGGATTCTGAAGCCCAGCGACGCAGAGGACAATCTTCATCATCGAATACTTCAAATTCATTAAAATCAGACCTGTTCAAAAACTTCAAGTTTAGAAACATTGGGCCAGCATTCATGTCTGGAAGAATTGCCGATTTGGCTATTCACCCAACCAATGAGAACATCTGGTATGTAGCGGTAGCCTCCGGAGGAGTGTGGAAAACGGTCAATGCAGGAGTAACTTTTACACCAATCTTCGATGATCAGCCGGTGTATTCAACTGGGTGTATCACGATTGATCAGAACAACCCCAATGTTGTTTGGCTTGGTACAGGGGAGAATGTGGGAGGACGTCACATTGCTTTTGGTGATGGAGTTTACAAGAGCGAGGATGGTGGATCAACCTGGACAAATATGGGGCTTAAGGATTCCGAGCATGTTTCGAAAATTGATGTTCATCCGGATAATTCAGATGTAATCCGTGTGGCTTCACAAGGACCATTATGGAGTCCCGGTGGTGATCGTGGTTTTTTCTTGTCTACAGATGGTGGTAAAACCTGGAAGAAGATATTAGGAGATGATGAATTCACCGGCGTCACTGACTTTGTTGTTGACCCACGCGATCCAAATTGGATTTATGCTGCAACATGGCAGCACCATAGAACAGTTGCAGCATGGATGGGTGGTGGACCTAAAACAAAATTATACCTTAGTTCCGATGGGGGAAATACCTGGAAGGAGCTAAAGAACGGATTACCTAAGGGTAGTATGGGGAAAATTGGATTGGCTATTTCACCTCAGAATCCTGATGTAGTTTATGCAGCAATCGAGTTAAACAGAACCAGTGGAGGATTTTACCGGTCAGAAGATAGGGGAGGAAGTTGGACTAAAATGTCAGATGAGGTGGCTGGAGCAACCGGACCTCACTACTACCAGGAAATATATGCTTCACCTCATAAGTTTGATCGTGTTTATTTCATGAACAGCCCTTTGCGAATGACGGAAGACGGAGGCAAAACTTTTGTAACAGTAAATGGAACAGATAAACACGTTGATAACCATGCGATGGCATTCAAAAAGAGTGACCCTAACTATATAATGGTAGGTACCGATGGTGGGGTTTATGAGAGCTTTGATCTTGGAGCCAATTGGAGGTTTATGGAAAATATTCCAGTGACGCAGTTTTATAAAATTGCGTTGGACGATGCAGAGCCTTTCTATAACATTTATGGAGGAACGCAGGACAATAGCACGCAGGGAGGTCCATCCAGAACAGACAACTTAAGTGGTATTCGTAATGCGGATTGGAAAGTTGTGCTCAACTGGGATGGACATCAGCCGGCGACAGAGCCAGGAAATCCTGATATTGTTTACGCTGAGCGTCAACAGGGAAATCTCTCTAGAATTGATATGCGAACTGGTGAAGCAACCGATATTCAACCTCAACCAGATGCTGGTGAGCCATACGAACGTTACAACTGGGATGCTCCGATTCTAGTCAGTCCACATTCACCTACACGACTGTATTTCGCTTCGCAACGTGTCTGGATGTCCGAGAACAGAGGCGATAGTTGGACAGCTATTTCGGGAGACCTAACGAAAAATCAAAATAGAGTGGAGCTACCTATAATGGGAAGAGTACAAAGCTGGGATTCTCCTTGGGATGTGGGAGCAATGTCTAATTACAATACGATAACCTCTCTCGCTGAATCTCCACAAAAGGAAGGTCTGATCTATGCTGGGACAGATGATGGAATTCTTCAGGTTACTGAAAATGGGGGCGATTCATGGAGAAGAATCAATGTATCTGCCATGGGCGTTCCTGCTACTTCATTTATTAATGATGTTAAAGCTGATTTATTTGATGAAAACACTGTTTACGTTTCGCTTGATAATCATAAGTATGGAGATTACAAACCATACCTTGTTAAGAGCACAGATAAGGGTGCCACATGGACATCAATTACTAATGGACTAACGAACAAGAACCTGGTATGGAGATTGGTGCAGGATCATGTGAATGCAAACCTTCTGTTTTTAGCCACAGAATTTGGAGTGTACTTCAGTATCGATGCAGGGAGTAGTTGGACGGAACTTTCCGGCGGTGTCCCAACAATTTCATTCAGAGATATAGCTATTCAGAAGCGTGAGAATGATTTAGTGGTTGGTTCATTCGGAAGAGGCTTTTACATACTGGATGACTATACAGCTTTAAGAGCCATTTCAACGTCTACTGTCAATAAAGATGCTGAGCTTTTTAAACCGAGAACCGCACTTTGGTACATTCCACGGTCTGTTGTTGATTTTGATGAAGCAAGAG
>JANQST010000475.1 GCA_028279155.1 Cyclobacteriaceae bacterium | reverse complement strand
TGCCGCGAGGTAGCTGATATCGGATGCATACACTCCCATGTTCAAAGCCAATTTGTCGCTGTTGCCCTGGTACTTTTCCACTTCCTCAATGCTATTGATATGCTGTCGATCGAAACCTGCTCCAATGGATTTGAGTGTGAAAGGAACTAATGAGGGAGGTGGTAAATCTCCCAACAATTGATCAATGTCATGAATGGTTTGTTCTTCTGCTAATTCCTGAGCTGAGTCTTTGTTGGGAATGGTAGTACAGCCAAAAAGAAAAATTGCAAATAACAAGGTGAGTATTGTGTTGGTAGATTTCATCCGGTTGAGTTCATTAAATCTTATTCAATTTTAACGCTTTTTGAGGCCAATAAAAATAGGTATATAGGTTTTAAATTAATTACTAATATTTTTAGTAAAACTAATTTTATTGTCTATTTTTACCTAATGCTGGAATCGTCTATTGTCCATATGGATTTGGATACTTTTTTCGTATCCGTTGAACGCTTGAGAGATAGCCGCCTGAACGGGAAGCCGATTCTGATTGGAGGTACTAGTGACAGGGGAGTTGTTGCTGCCTGTAGCTATGAAGCGCGCAAATTTGGAATTCATTCTGCCATGCCCATGAAGCTAGCATTGCAACTTTGTCCTGAGGCAGTTTTGATCAAGGGAAGCCACGCAGATTACTCAAAGTTCTCAGAAGTGGTCTCTGGAATAATTAAAGAGGAGGTGCCTGTCTTTGAAAAAACTTCCATTGACGAGTTCTATGCAGACCTTACCGGCATGGACCGCTTTTTCGGATGCTACCGATTGGCCTCTGAGCTAAGAAAGAAGGTTATTAATGAGACTGGATTGCCTATTTCTTTTGGACTTTCTAAGAATAAGACTGTTTCTAAGGTCGCAACAGGAGAAGCGAAACCAAACAATAAACTCTGGATTGAAATGGGAAAAGAACGTCCTTTTTTAGCGCCGCTTTCGGTGAAGAAAATTCCAATGATTGGTGAGAAGACGCACCAAACGTTAGTGGGTCTGGGGGTGCGAAAAGTAAAAACGCTGCAAGAAATGCCAAAGGACATGTTGCGGCAGATCTTCGGAAAGAATGGAACAGTGATGTGGGAAAAAGCAAATGGTATCGATGAGTCTCCTGTCGTACCGTATTCTGAAAAGAAGTCAATCTCTACAGAACGCACCTTTGATAAAGACACAACTGATGTTGTCAAATTGAAGCAGATCATCCTGGCGATGACCGAACACCTGGCTTTTCAGCTTAGGGAAGACCAGCAGCTGACTGCTTGTATTGCGATAAAGATCAGGTATTCTGATTTTAACACGTATACGCAGCAAATGAGAATCCCATACACCTCAGCGGATCATATCCTGATCCCAAGAGTTTCAGAACTATTTGATCGACTTTTCGACAAACGTCTCTTGGTACGATTGGTAGGTGTGCGCTTCAGCCACCTGGTTCATGGTAATTACCAAATCAACCTCTTTGAAGATACCGGTGAGATTATAAACCTCTATCAGGCGATGGATAGCATACGTCAGAAACATGGGGATAAGATGATCGTGCGGGCAAAAGGATTGGGCATTGATGCAGTGCGGACTTTCAATCCATTTAAGGGTGATATGCGGGTTTCGAAGGTAGCGTAAACTAGCCTTTGGCTTTTGGAGAGATGAGACAATCAGGTTCGAGAATTTTTTAATAGAAGAAAGCCAATGGCAAAAGCAAATAGCCAACGCCAAAATGTACCTAAACACACACACATATTACAGCTTTAAATACGGGACACTTTCCATCGAAGAGTTGCTGGGATTTGCGAAGCAAAATGGAGTAGGGGAGCTAGCGCTGACAGACATCAACTCAACCGCTGGTTGCCTCAATTTTGTGCGTCTTGCTCCTAAATATGATGTTTCCCCTGTTCTTGGAATTGATTTTAGAAATGGAGCAGAGCAAAAATTTATCGGGATTGCTCGAAACAACGAAGGGTTTCAGGAACTGAATCAATATCTATCCGAACATCTTCATAATGAAAAAGAATTCCCTGATGATGCACCGGCGTTTAAGAATTCATACGTTGTTTATCCGTTTCATTTTTCGTTTGCTAAAGAGCTTGCCGAACATGAGTTTCTGGGTATCAGACCTCAGGATATCATCAACCTTCCTTTGACGCCCTGGAAGGAAAAAACGGAGAAGCTGGTCATACTTCAAACGGTCTCTTTGAAAAAGACCAAGGTTGATTTCAATATGCACCGCTTGCTTCGTGCCATTGATAAAAACACGCTGCTTAGCAAGTTATCGAAGGACGAAGAAGGGAAGCTTACGGATGTGATGTGCTCAATAGGGGAATTGTTCGAATACTATAAAGAGTATCCCGAAATCATTGTAAACACAAAGAAACTTCTTGAACAATGTGAAATCCATTTTGATTTCAATGATCCTGAGCATCACCAAAACATCAAAACATATACCGGGTCCGAAGCTGAAGATGTTGAATTGATTACGAGGCTTTGTTATGAAGGATTGCCTTATAGATATGGAGATAATCCTGGAAAGGAGATCATAGACAGGCTCGATAAAGAATTAGAAACGATCAAAACCAAAGGCTTTGTGTCCTACTTCCTGGTCAATTGGGACATCCTCAAGTATGCCCGGGAACAAGGTTATTACTATGTGGGTCGTGGGAGTGGAGCGAACAGTGTCGTTGCTTATCTGCTAAGAATCACAGATGTAGATCCCATTGAGCTGGATTTGTATTTTGAACGATTTATCAATCTTTTCCGACAAAACCCTCCGGACTTTGATATTGATTTTTCCTGGAAAGACCGTGATGACATTACCCGGTACATCTTCGAACGATTCGGACAATCTGACCAAGGCCAGAAAGTCGCTCTGTTAGCCACTTACAACACCTTCCAATACAGGTCTACGATAAGAGAGCTGGGGAAGGTGTTTGGTTTACCTGCTCATGAAATTGAGCGGATCAGTCAGACGCCAATTGAACAATTGGATCATATTGGTCAGCTGATTCTGCGGTATAGTGAGCGCATCAAGGATTTTCCAAGCCACCTCAGTATTCATGCGGGTGGAGTTTTGATTGCAGATCGACCCATTCACTATTTCACGGCTACTTCTCTGCCTCCGAAGGGCTATCCTGTCACTCATTTTGATATGATCGTGGCTGAGGATGTAGGTCTGTTTAAGTTTGATATTTTGAGTCAGCGGGGCCTGGGTAAGATCAAAGATTCGTTGGAAGTAATTGCCAATAATTGTCCTGATGATCCGCCTATTGATATTCATGATTTCAAGCGGTTCAAATCTGATCCTTTGGTAGCCGATCGTTTGAGAAATGCAGACGCAATCGGATGCTTTTATATCGAATCCCCTGCTATGCGTATGCTGATGAAAAAATTGCAGGTGGATGAATATATGGGATTGGTGGCGGCCAGCTCCATAATCAGGCCTGGGGTGGCGAAATCCGGGATGATGCGTGAGTATATTTTGCGTTACCGGTTTCCGGAGCGACAAAAAGATGCACACCCAGTTCTTCTTGATATCATGCCCGATACGTATGGTGTGATGGTTTACCAGGAAGATGTGATCAAGGTGGCGCACTATTTCGCAAAACTTACACTCGGAGAAGCAGACGTGCTACGAAGAGGAATGTCGGGAAAATACCGTTCCCGTGATGAGTTTAATAAGGTGAAGGACAAGTTTTTTTCGAATTGCAAGGATATTGGTTATTCCGATGAACTGTCTGCTGATATCTGGAGACAGATCGAGAGCTTCGCCGGCTATGCTTTTGCAAAAGGTCATTCGGCATCCTATGCTGTGGAAAGTTACCAGGCACTGTTTCTGAAGACCTACTACCCATTGGAGTATATGGTTGCGGTCATCAACAATGGAGGTGGATTTTATAGACCTGAACTTTATGTGCATGAAGCCCGAATGCGAGGAGCCACAATAGAAGCTCCGTGTGTCAATAATAGTGAGGTACTATCTGTTATTTTCGGACGCACCATTTACCTGGGATTTGGTATGGTGAAAGAGCTGGACACACGAACCATTGAATCGATTTTGACTGAACGTATGCGTTCCGGACAATTTTTGGATCTGGATGATTTTATCAATCGGGTGAAAATCTCTTTGGAACAAATAAAAATACTAGTAAGGGTTGGTGCACTGAGATTCATTGGTTTATCCAAAAAGGAATTGCTTTGGCAAGTCCATTTTATCATGGGTGCCGGGGTTCCGCAAGTCAAAAAGAATAGCTTGTTTGAGGTGCCAATGAAGCAATGGACCTTGCCGCCGTTGTATCATGATTTGCGCGAAGATGCTTTTGATGAAATGGATCTGCTTGGCTTCCCTCTCTGCAACCCATTTGAACTACTCGATGGGGCATATAATGATGGGATATTGAATCGGCAGCTGGTAGATCATCTAAATCAGAGAGTG
>JANQST010000473.1 GCA_028279155.1 Cyclobacteriaceae bacterium | reverse complement strand
AGGGTGATAAATGGGTGGACCTTGGTGAAACCATTGGCATGAAGGTGATGAGTGTCAAAGCCACCCGTGGAAACATCTATGCGGATGACGGTAGCTTGTTGGCAACTTCTTTACCTTTTTATCGATTAGCGTTTGATCCATATTTAGCTGCAGACGGCTTATACAAAAACAACATTGACTCCCTTTGCTACTTGCTTTCGAGGTACTACAAGGACCTGGACCCTACACAATATAAACGGAAGATCAACGATGCACGGGAGGCCGGCAGGAGGTACATCACCCTCAATCGAAAAGAGATCGGCTACCAGGACAAGAAACGAATGGAACGCTGGCCGATCTTCCGGGAAGGCAGATTAAAAGGCGGGATCATTTTCGAAAAGGTGGAGAAGCGTTTCCTGCCTTTTTCGCATTTAGGGTACCGCACCATTGGAAATGTGAACGATAGCGACCGTGGAGTCGTAGGGCTGGAATACAGTTTCAACAAACAACTGGCGGGTATCAATGGTCAGGCTATTTACCAGAAAATGTCAGGAGGAGGATGGAAGCCGGTCTATGACGGTACGGAAAAAAGACCTGTTGATGGATACGACATTCAGACAACGATCAATGTAGACCTTCAGGATGTTACGGAATCAGCCTTGCTGGATGAACTTCAAAAGCACGATGCAGATTATGGTGTGGCGGTCGTGATGGAGGTGAAAACAGGGGAGATCAAAGCCATTTCCAACCTAAGTAGAAATGTCAACGGTGACTACTACGAACGCTACAACTATGCTGTTGGCAGCCAGGGTTCCCGTGAACCTGGCTCAACCTTCAAGCTTGCGAGCATGATTGCATTGCTTGAGGAAACAGATATACAACTTTCAGATTCAATTGATACCGGAAATGGAGAGCTGGAATTCTTCGACCGAACAATGAAGGATCACAAGCCCGGTGGGTTTGGAAAATTGTCAGTGAAGGAGATCTTCGAAAAATCTTCCAATATCGGGGTGGCTAAATTAGTGACGCACTATTTCAATGATAACCCGGATAAATTCATTGAATACCTGAAAAGTATGAACCTTGATCAACCACTTGGTTTCCAGATGGTTGGTGAAGGAAAACCTTACATCAAAGATCCATCGGATACAACATGGAGCGGGGTCAGCCTACCATGGATGTCACACGGGTACGAGCTCAAAATGACACCTCTTCAAATGCTGACATTGTACAATGCAGTAGCCAATGATGGCCGCATGGTAAAACCGATCATTGTAAAAGAAGTGATGCGAGCAGATCGATCAGTTGAGCGCTTTAAAACAGAAGTAATCAATAAGAAGATATGCTCCTCAGAAACATTAGAAAAGTTAAGAGCTATGATGGAAGGTGTAGTCCAAAATGGGACTGCCTCGAACATCAGTCATAGCCACTATAGCATTGCTGGTAAAACAGGCACCGCCAAGAAGGTGAAAAACGGAAGATATGTGCGTGAATATTACACCTCTTTTGCGGGGTACTTCCCAGCCGAGGCACCGAAATACAGCTGTATCGTCGTGATCGACAACCCAAAAGGCTACCAGATTTATGGAAGCGATGTTTCTGCACCTGTATTTAAAGAAATAGCAGATAAGATCTATTCGCTGGAATTAGATCTGCATGAAATCAAGGAGGAAGGAACAGAAGTCACCGGAGTCTTCCCATATATAAAAGCGGGTAAGCAGGACGAGCTCACAATGATCTGCAACGAATTTGGTATTTCTAATCATTCAACAGGAGAATCGGAGTGGGTGAAGACAGATGTGATCGACCATGCTGTCTATTGGGAAGCCAATGCCATCGATTATGAAAAAGTACCGGACGTACGAGGTATGACGTTGCGTGATGCAATTTATGTTTTGGAAAATTTAGGATTGAAAGTTGAGGCCGACGGAAGAGGTCGTGTGCAGACCCAGTCGCAAACAGCTGGCGGTAGAATAATCAAAGGTTCCACCATTAAACTTCAGATGAGCTGATGAAGATACTGAAAGACATATTGTACGGTATCTCATTACAATCCCTCACCGGAGATCGCGAGCGCAAGGTCTCTGGTGTGGCTTTCGATTCAAGAAAGGTGAAGAAAAACAGCCTGTTTGTTGCGATCAAAGGACTCACGGTTGATGGTCATGATTTCATTGATCAGGCGATCAAAAAAGGTGCAAAAGCGATTGTCTGTGAGTATTTACCAGAAAAAACGAATGAAGACATTACGTTTGTTCAGACTGCAGATTCTGCAGAAGCACTCGGAATCATTGCCTCTAATTTTCACGATCGACCTTCAGAGAAATTAAAGCTGGTTGGAATCACCGGCACCAATGGCAAAACAACCTGTGCAACACTGCTACATGAGTTATTCAGCCATCTTGGCTATCAAACAGGTTTGCTATCGACTGTAGAAAACAGGATTGGTAAAAAAGTGGTTGATGCGAGCTATACCACTCCTGATGCCATAGAATTAAACGAGCTTCTGTCCAAAATGGTAGAGGATGGCTGTACCCATTGTTTCATGGAGGTAAGCTCACACGCTTTGATCCAGCATAGAGTAGCAGGCATCCATTTTGCTGGTGGTGTTTTCACTAATATTTCCCATGATCACCTGGATTATCACAAGACCTTTGACGAATACATCGCAGCTAAGAAACTACTATTCGATGGCCTAAGCTCTGAATCCTTTGCGCTTGTCAATGTGGATGACAAAAGAGGAGCTGTAATGCTTCAAAATACGAAGGCAGAGAAATTCAAGATGGGCATCAAATCCATGGCTGATTTCCGGATCCGGATCATCCACAACACAATGCAGGGACTGGAGCTGAATTTCAGCGGCGTAGATGTCTGGTTCAAGCTCATCGGAGAGTTTAACGCTTATAACCTGATGACAGCTTATGCGGTGGCGATCCTGCTCAATGAAGACAAAGAAGATATTTTAAGTGGTCTTTCGGTTTCCAGTGGGGTAAATGGAAGATTTGAAAAAGTCAACAACTCGGCCAATGTGCTAGCCATCGTGGATTATGCCCATACACCAGATGCATTGGAAAATGTGCTACAGACGATCGATAAACTTAGAACAAAAAATGAATTGCTGGTCACTGTGGTGGGATGCGGTGGAGATCGGGATAAGGACAAGCGACCGGAAATGGCAAAAATTGCAGCAACACTCAGCAACAAAGTCATTTTGACTTCAGATAACCCCAGGGGAGAAGATCCGAAACAAATCCTGGATGACATGAAAGTGGGGATTCCCAAGACGTACGAGCGAAACGTGATGATCATAGAGGATCGTAAAGAGGCGATCAGGACCGCTTGCAACTTGGTGAGTGATCAGGATATTGTGCTAGTGGCAGGCAAGGGACATGAAACTTATCAGGAAGTGAAAGGGAAGCGTCATCATTTCGATGACCGGGAAGTGTTAAACGAAATCTTAAATACTGACAACTAATTACTGATTAACTAAAGATGCTTAAATACCTATTTGATTACTTAAACGAATTAGACTTTCCTGGCGCAGGTATGTTCCAGTATATCTCTTTTCGTGCAGGTATGGCAGCTCTTCTATCGTTGATCATCACGATCACGTTTGGAAAGAAGCTGATAAGCATATTGAGAAAATTCCAGTTGGGTGAATCCATTCGGGACCTTGGACTGGATGGCCAAATGGAAAAGCAGGGGACGCCTACCATGGGTGGAATCATCATCATTTCCGCTATTGTTATCCCAGCGTTACTGTTTGGAGACCTTGAAAACATCTATGTCATCTTGTTGTTGGTCTCTGCGATTTGGATGGGAGCTATCGGTTTCATTGATGACTATCTGAAGATCAAACGGAAAAACAAAGAAGGACTTAGAGGAAGATTTAAGATCGTGGGCCAGGTTGGATTGGGATTGTTTGTTGGACTGGTCCTGGTTTTCCATGAAGATGTGGTTATCCAGGACATGGCTGGAGATGCTTATACCCAATACGACTCGATTGTCACGACCATCCCTTTTGTTGCCAACAACGAATTCCAGTACGATTGGCTACTTCCGAAAGCACTGGAATCTTATACCTGGATACTATATGTGTTGATTATAATATTCATTGTTACCGCTGTTTCAAATGGCGCTAATATCACAGACGGATTGGATGGATTGGCAGCAGGAAGTTCAGCCATCATCGGCCTTACACTAGCCATTTTTGCTTACCTGTCCGGTAATGCCATTTTCTCCAATTACCTGAACATCATGTTCATTCCGAATGCCGGTGAACTGGTGATATTCTGTACAGCATTTGTAGGAGCCTGTATTGGCTTTTTGTGGTACAACTCGTATCCGGCGCAGGTATTCATGGGAGATACAGGTAGTCTTTCGCTAGGTGGAATAATCGCCGTATTGGCTATCGTGATTCGAAAAGAATTATTGATTCCTGTTTTATGCGGGATCTTTTTGGTAGAGATCTTATCGGTCATTTTTCAGGTATCCTATTTCAAATACACCAAGAAAAAACTCGGTGAAGGGAAACGTATTTTATTAATGTCTCCGCTTCACCATCATTTTCAGAAAAAAGGCTTGCATGAAGCCAAGATTGTTTCACGTTTCTGGACAATCGGAATCCTGCTTGCCATTTTCACACTAGCAACCCTAAAAATTCGATAAATGACAGTAGAAGATTTACATCGCCTTAACGTAAAAGTCCAGAAAGGAGCTGTGCAACTCTCGGAGCTTATGCCGACCGGAGGGTTTACAGAAGCCACTTCGATGATCATTCGAAGTTCACAATTGCTTCATTCTTACCTGGAAAAACTCATTCATGCGGAAACAGAGCATCAATTGGGAGATGCCATTGAACGAGTAGAAGATAACCTGGATGAGATCACGTTTGTGCTTGATCAGTTGGAGATTTCTAACAAGAACCAGCCGATCAACTTCATTGACGAATTCTTGAAAGAAGGCTACGAGATGTTGTCGCTCTATTCAAGATGTGTAAACCAGGTGATGAACGAAAAAATACCAAACGAAGATTGAGCATAATGCTCACTTAATCATTGAGCCAATGAATCGAAATGAATAAAGTAGTACCAAATAGAATGTTTGAATTTTAAATCATGAGTAAACTCATAGTCATATTAGGCGGTGGAGAAAGCGGCGTTGGTGCAGCGATCCTGGCTTTGAAAGAAGGCTATGAGGTGTTTGTGTCTGACGGTGGAGCAATTTCTGATGAACGAAAAAAATTGCTAGAAGCTCAAAAGATACCTTTTGAAGAAAACCTGCATACCTGGGGAAAAATAAAGAAAGCAGAACTGGTCGTGAAAAGTCCGGGTATTCCAGACACAGCTGGGATCGTAGCTAAGCTTCGAAAAAAGAATTTTGAAGTCATTTCTGAAATTGAATTTGCTTACCGATTCATGGGTGATGCAAAAATCATTGCCATTACGGGAACAAACGGGAAAACAACAACTTCTCTATTGACGCATCATTTGCTCAAGACAGCAGGATATAATGTGGCATTAGGTGGTAATGTGGGTACCAGCCTTGCAGGTCTAGTTGCTGAAGGAACACACGATTATTATGTGGTAGAGGTAAGCAGTTTTCAGCTGGATGGCATTGTGGAGTTCAAACCAGACATAGCCATTTTACTGAACATTACACCCGACCATTTAGATCGATACGACAATAAGTTTGAAAACTATGTCTCTTCCAAATTCAGAATCATAGAAAACCTGACCCAGGAAGAAGCTTTTATTTATTGTGCTGATTCGAAACCAATCACTGAAGAATTGAATCGAAGAAAAGCAGAGAGTTGCGTTTTTGCCATGTCGGTTTCTAAACATGAAAAACTAGGTGCCTATCTGGAGGAAGATCACTTGATCTTTAACTATGAGTTCAGAGATAATGATCAGCATCACAAGATCCCTGTTTCCGAGATTTCTTTGATTGGCAAACACAACATGGTGAATAGTATGGCAGCTGTGCTTAGCTCAATTCACCTAAACGTACCAACAGACAAGATCCTAAAAGGACTTAAGACATTCAAAAATGCGCCGCACCGATTGGAATATGTTGAAGAGATCGATGGAGTTGCGTACATCAATGATTCAAAGGCAACCAATGTAGATTCTGTTTATTATGCACTGGACGGCATCAAACAGGGGATCATCTGGATTGCCGGCGGCATTGATAAGGGCAATGATTATCACCAGGTGGAGGAACTTGTTGAGGAGAAGGTAAAAGGCCTGATCTGTATGGGGAAAGATAACCATGGCCTGGTTGATTTTTTTACGGAAAAGACAGAACGGATAGTTGAAGTTGACAATGTAAAAAAAGCATTAGAAGTAGCCCATGAGTGGGCTGAACCCGGTGATGTGGTTTTGTTGTCTCCGGCGTGTTCAAGTTTTGATCTGTTCGATAACTATGAAGATCGCGGAGACAAATTCAAACGGGCAGTGAAGAATCTGGGTAAAGAAATAAAAGTGACAAAATCATGACAGCTATTAAAAATTGGGCATACAATAACCTGAAAGGTGATCCTATCATCTGGTTCATTGTTCTCGTGCTTTCGGTTTTCAGTATTCTTGTTGTGTACAGTGCTACAGGTAGTTTGGCGTACAAAATGATGGATGGGAACACTGAATACTATTTGGTGAAGCACTCAATATTGGTTGGACTAAGTCTTGTCGCCATATGGCTTGCACATAAAATCGATTTCAGGTACTACTCGAAAATATCTCGACTGCTACTCTGGATAAGTGTACCGTTGTTACTATTTACCTGGTTATTTGGAACAAACATTAACGAAGCTTCCAGGTGGATTACAATCCCAATCATCAACCAGGCATTTCAGCCATCAGACCTGGCGAAGCTGGCGTTGATAGTCACATTGGCAAGTATGCTTTCAAAACGTCAACACGCCATTGATGACTTTCAAAAGGCAATTATACCCATGCTGTTCTGGATTGGTTTGATCTGTGGCTTGATCGCGCTTACCAATTTTTCATCAGCAATCTTACTTTTCCTTACGTGTATGCTGGTATTGTTCATCGGTCGTGTACCTGTGAAATACCTGGTCATGCTCGTAATGATCGGGGCAATGTTTGGTTCGATCTCATTTTTCGTTGGTCAGCGAGGAACAACAGCCATCAATAGAATAGAAGATTTTGTAACGAATGACACGCCCTTCCAGGCTAAGCAGGCGTATGTAGCGATTGCTTCAGGAGGATTTTTTGGAAAAGGACCCGGACAAAGTGATCAACGGAATTTCTTGCCACACCCATACTCAGATTTCATTTATGCGATCATCATAGAGGAATACGGAATGTTGGGTGGAGCAATCATTTTATTTATGTACCTGGCTTTGCTCTACCGAGGAATGAAAGCAGCGGAAGACAATGACCGGGCTTATGGTGGATTGTTGTCAGCCGGGCTGAGTTTTGCGATTGTTATTCAGGCCATTGTGAACATGGGCGTTGCTGTAGGATTGGGTCCAGTAACAGGGTTGACTTTGCCATTCATTAGCATGGGAGGTACCTCGCAATTATTTGCTGG
>JANQST010000451.1 GCA_028279155.1 Cyclobacteriaceae bacterium | reverse complement strand
CAAACCCGACCCCATTGTCTTTTACAATCACCTTGATTGAATCATCATTCTGCAAAAACTTCAAGGCGATTTTGCCTCTCCCTTCTAACTTAGACACTCCATGCCAAATTGCATTTTCAATGAATGGCTGAATGACCATGGAAGGAACTTGTGTAGTATAAGGATCTATGTTCTCATCAATCATCACCTCAAACTCAAATCCTTGTTTCACCCTCAATTGCTCTAGCTCTACATACAATTGGAGTGCTTCCAATTCATCGTTCAAAGTCACCATTAATTCATTTGAGTGATCCAGGATCTTCCTCATTAGCTTACCATACTTTACCAGGTACTCCTCTGCCACATTGTTATTGTCTTCCAGGATAAAGGACTGAATGGAATTCAAGGCATTGAACAGGAAGTGTGGATTGATCTGGGCTTTGAGGGCTTTGAGTTCTGAAAGCTTTTGGTCGATTGTTTTTTGTTCAAGTCGTTTTTGAGTTCTTATCCGCTTAAGGCGATTAAAAGAGTAAGTAAGTCCCAGAATCAAAAGAAAACCAAAGGAAATAATACCCCCGTAGAGTTTTAGTAAAGCTTCTCTTTTTTGGTCTTCCAATCCATTAAAGTAATTCTCAACAATTTCCTCCATGTTGTAACGCTTGTGGAGTTGGGTGTATGCTGCCAATTCTTCCTCATACCTCTTTCCATAAGTTACTGCCCCATCTTTATCTCCTAAAGCCTCAGAAACAGTGACCAAGTGATCATATAATTCAAAGTACCATTCTTGATACTTTTTTCCAGGATACAATTTTCGTACTATTGGCTCAACTTCCAACAGGATCCTTCTTGCGGAGTGAAAATCTTGCATTTTAATCTTGAGAACTGCATAGTCAACCGAAGTGTTGATCAAACTCTCTTTCCAATGATATTGCTCCCATACTATTGCCTTTTTATAATAATAATCTGCTGAATCATAGAAGTTCAATCCTGTATAGGCAAGGGCCAGGTTATGATAAGTTTGATTTAATTGTGTGCTATCGTCTTTAGGTATCTTACTAAGTCTTTTTTTCAAAAGGAATATAGAAGAATCGTAATCCAGATTATAGTAGTGTGAAATTGCCAAACGGTTCAGAACCCAGGTGTGAGCGATTGAGTCGTGATTATAGCTTGCCAAAATTGAGTGTGATTGTCTTATCGCTTCATCATGCATCCCCTTGGCGTCATATATTCTTGCCACATGACGTTTAAGTGATGCTTGCCTACCTTGTCTATTTGCAATATGAGAGTGCTTATCAAGAAAAGTAATGGCTTTTTCCTGAAATCTAAGAGCTAAGTCATATGCAAAAAAATTGTAAAAGATAATGGCACAATTCTGGTAGTTATTTTCATATTCATTTTTATAATCGGAAGTGTATAAAAAGTCCTTAATGGGAATCCTTTCTATATACGAATTACTTTTAAAATAAAAAATGATAGCCGAATCGAATTTACCCTTTACCTGAAACCTCCAAGCAATCAATTGATGCAATTTCAAGTTTGCGAATTCATCTTGCAAATTCATAGCCTTTTTCAGTAAATCCCATGATTGTTGATCAAAAGAATTGTAGTCTTTGTTTATAAATAGTTTGTACAAATGATTTACCTCATCTTTTAGTGGTGAGCGCTGTTTAATGCTTTGTGACCAGCAAGTGAAAACAAAAGCCAAGGAAGCTATCGTGAGAAAAATTCTCATGGTTACTTGTCAGTTTAAAGTGGTAATCAAGTAAAGTTTACACTATCCATAGGCTGTCCACCTCAAGTAAACTAAAGGAAGTTGACATGAAATTATAGGGAACAGTCAAGAATCACCAGTAAAAGGTTGCCAAATATGACGCGACAAATACAGTATGATATTTAGTTAAAGGTAGTGATCGTATGAAAAAAAGTTTGATACGCACGAAAAGGAAGTTTAACACGTATTTAAAGTATGTTTGATACTTATAAAAAATGCCTTTTATAGTTAAAAAAGGCTTTTTTTGTGTTCAGACAAGGAAAGCTGAAAACTACATCGAATAGATTCTTCCTTCGCCAGAACGACAAGTTCGTTTTGAAGGTGAGCTACCAATTCTTATTGGTATCAACTAATTCTCATACTCCTGGTTGCCGCTAGACGTCACACCAACAATCTTGTAGCCGCCACGATTGATGTACAATTTCTTTTCACCGGAACGTCTGCCAACATCCAAATTTCCTGAGGTAGCAGTTAGATCAAAGCTTAGGTCTTCCAGGTTGTTGACGAAATCAATTTCCACATCCCCGGAAGTGGCTTTGAAATAGGCATCATCGGTTAACTCTATATCATTTCCATCAATGTTTCCCGAGGAGGTCCTAACGGATACTGTCCCCTTCCCTCCTTTGAGTTCTATGTCACCGGAAGTTGCTTCTATTTCCAATTCACCATCAAAATTTGAAATGGTGATGTCACCAGAGCTGGCACGTGTATCAATGTCTCCATCCGAATTATAGATTTCCTGATCTCCACTGGTGGACTCCATTTCCAATCGCCCTACCAATTCATTGATCTCAATATCTCCGGATGAGGTCTCTACTTCCAGGTCTGCTTTGATTCTTTTCAGGGTGATATCTCCACTTGTCGCCTCGATTTCCGAGTCTTCAGTATCCAGGTCAGACACATAAATATCACCTGAGGAATTTTCAATGTCTAAACGCACACCTTGTCGAATCGTTAATTCAATTTTGGCTTCATCCATGTTCCAACTTCTCCATGAACGGTCTCGTCTGACAACTTTGACCAAAAGTGTTTCTCCTGAAATTTCCGTATCAAACTCAAAATCTCCTTTGTCCCCTCTTCCACGAATAATCGCATCCAGGTAATTGCGACTTCCTTGCTCAACAAACACATCACAAAAGGATCCTTCCACCCTCACCTCTTTGATGTTTTGTGCTTCAAGTTCTGCTGATGCCAATACGGTTTGTCCGAATGTTAGACTGCAAGTAAGTAGTGCAGCCAGTCCTAATAAGTTCTTCATGCCTTTTTATTTTATTTATAAGACAGGAAAAGATAATGAAGGTTGCTTAATTGATGGTAATATAGGTATGCCGTAAAGACCTGAACCATCCCTGATCCCCTAATGGAGGGGAATAGTTATTGTTGAAATGCTACCTAGCCGATCTTTTTTCTT
>JANQST010000185.1 GCA_028279155.1 Cyclobacteriaceae bacterium | reverse complement strand
TCAATTGCCATATTAAACTCGGAAGTATAGCCTTGACCTTCGTTCTGAACGATTATATCAATTACTGAACTATTTTGATCATCAACTGTGACCTGTGCCTGTGCTCGAACGCTTGCTCTGTCAATGACATGAATTTCCGGTGCGACAATAGCAAAGAATGCTGTTCTGTACGTACGAATCAAATCAATGTATTGTAACCCTCCATTGCCGTTTGGTTCTAAAATTGCATTAGCAATAAAATCTTGAGAAGTACTAAGGGCACCATCAAAATAAATGCTTATATCATCAGTGGGTCCAGCCGTTGTTTCTAAGTCCTGATTTACACTTGCTGGCAGGTAATCAAAGTAAATTTCCTGTGGGAGCGCAGAATAACCCGATGCATTTGAGTTATCCAAATCAAATGACCACTGAGTTGCATATGCAAGTACATCCATGGCTGCTTGGGTAGTGGCTCCGCCTTCTGAAAAAGTAAAGGAAGGTGAAGTATAATCCATCCCCGAGCTCGTAACGCCCATTCCCATCACCCTACCAAGACTTAATATTGGTGTCCCAGTAGGCGCTGTTCCTGATCCAGGTCCAAATTCAACACGAATCCCAGCCATTTCATCAGCTGCAAAGCCTGAAACTGTAGGAGCAACCCCTGAAAATATAGTAACGTGAATCGGGTTGGCGGTTGAAAATCCTGTAGACAATCCTGCGATCGCATTATCGACCGCTGCTGTGACTTCCGTTTGGTCAATATTACCATCTGCGTTCGCTGTTACAGAGATAGGAACTAATGAAACATCTGCTGTAGTACCATCATCAAACAAACGCTCAATAATGAATGTCATATCAATCAATTCACCCCCAGCATAACCTGTTCCTGGAGTGTTTACTGTAACCCCTCCAATCGCAAATTCAACATATGCTTCCGCTCTTGCATTAGATCCGGTTGGGTCTGTAATAGTTACTGTTGGAGAGCTGGTATACCCTTCTCCTAGCGATGTGAATTGGACAATTGCAGGCCCTTCATCCTCGTAACCAGTCAGATTATCGTCTATTCTATTTAAGTCAAAATTAAACAACGGCGCAGGTACGCGTTGAAAGTTTGAAAGCATGAAGCCTGTTCCGGGAGTTGGTGGATCGTCAAAAACGGCTACTGCTCCTCGAATAACTGGAACGTCGCTGTAGGGGATTCCCTGACCATAGCTAGTCATGACATCTTGATACTCAGGTCGGTCCAATTGAACTCCATCAACCCATCCAACAGCAATTCGTTGGCTGGCTTCAATTGTTGGTATTTCCAACTGGATATTGAGCCCGTCGGATGAAGCCGGAACCATCATCGAATATTCACCTGTGGTATTGTCAACCATCGCAACTCCAAAGCCCGACCCATTCGAGTTGTCAAACGCATAGCGGGAAATTGACATTCCGTTAGTGCTCTGTTCATTCGTTTCGCCAATGTTTACTGTCCCTACAATTTCAATGTCTTGCGGAACTTCTGAGCCTGTATTGGTGACATCTGTTTCAATTGTGACCGTTCCCCTAATTGTTGCTACTGCACCCGAAGAGGCATCTGTAGCAAATATGGGAACGATGGCTGATGTGCTTGCTTGTAACGGAACATAAGTGCCGTTTGATGTGACCTCATAATTGACTCCTTCCTGAAGGTTAGGGAAGTCAACATTTAACACCGCTTCGGCAAAACCAGCAGCTGAAATCGTAATGATATTACCTCCACTCCTTACAGAAGGAAAAGTCGTGGTTCCATTGGCATCCGTCGTCTGAGTCACATCGCCACCTGTTTGTCCGTGAAGAGTTACTGATGCACCCTCTACAAAATTGTCATCGTTGTTAAGTGAGATGGTGAACGAATAAAACTCCCCAGCCTGATCCAGGGCATCCAACGCTTGCTGCATGCGCTCCTCGTTTCTTTCATCTGCAAGATCCTGCTGCAATTGAAGCAAGTCCTCTTCTGAGAATTCGTCGTTGCAGGAAGTTACCGCCAATCCCATGATCAGCGCTCCCAGCAATACATAAAATAAGGTTTTGTGCTTTTTCATCCTATTTAACTGTTTATTAATTGGTTTAACTATGTTTTATTTAATGATTAAGTCATCTTGAACTTTTTGATTAAAAAATGCTGTAAGAGAAATTGATGCTGAAGCTTCTTGTTCGCAATCGTTCTATGTTTTCTGGCTGCCCAAACTGTATGTTGTTCAGATCCGTGATTCCCTGGCTGTAAATGAATCCGATGGTAAATACTTCATCATTGGTAAGATTAAAATCCATTTCAAATCCGCCGTGTATGGCAATGTTGTAGTCGAAATAGTCGCTGCTAACATTTTCGCTGCGGTCTGAAAGGATAATCCTTGATCCATCATCGAAGCGAAAGTATTGGTCACGCATCTCTGTTGCCATGAGGATGTATGAGTAACTTCCTCCAACTACAAATCGAGGCTGTATTGGTGACTCGATCAATTCAGGAATTCCTAACCTGACTGTGAGTGGTACCTTGACGCTATGGATGTATACTTCCCTGTTGAGGTACCTAAGATGACTAATTGGTCCATCGTACAGCGTAGATCCAAACCGATCCGTGAATAGTGCCAAATCTCTGTCAAGATCTCCACGCCCTCCTCCAGAAATGTCATAAAGCAAATCGCCCTGTATTTGAAGGAAAGGCAACAGGCGAACCCTTACGAAGGCTCCGGCATTTCCAGCCATCAATGAGCCTGGCTGACTAAATTGATTCCACGAAGCTCCTGCCTTCGCCCCAATAACCAGGGGGCGAATTGGATCATCACGATCATAGATTAAGTCATCTACCCGTTGCGCTTGCAAATGAGTAACCCCCAGAAATAAAAAGGCAAAGAGTACAAGTGGTCTCTGATTTTTACTGGATGGAAGTGCTTTGAAAATTGAAAGATTGGTAAATAGGCGTGTTGAATTACTACACCTTCTTTTAAGTGATTGCATACTGCTTCTTATGATTTAAGTTCATCGTTAGTGAATAGTTAAATCATAGTGCGGCCGGTTATGTCCGTGGAGACAAACCCATAGAAGTCGTTATGAAATTACAGAATAGTTGAGTCACTTGTAACCATTTTCTGAAATCATGATTAAGCTGAGACAACAACTAGTTACCGTATATGGTACTAGTGATAAACTGGTGGCAATTATCCCACGATCAGGTCAATGAAGAAACCTGAATTGCAAAAAAATCAAGGATGTAGACTAGATGTAGATTTGAAATAGAGCAGTTATACTACTCAACAATCATTCCGTTGGCACGTGCTTTCTTCAGAACAGCTGCAATACCAATTTTGTTGATCGTTCTTAAGGCAGATGTCGACACTTTAAGTGTCACCCACTTATCTTCCTCAGGGATGTAGAATCTCTTCTTTTGAAGGTTCGGGTTGAATCTTCTTTTTGTCTTGTTATTGGCATGCGAAACATTGTTTCCTACCTGTGGTCTTTTCCCTGTGATATCGCAAACTTTAGACATCTTATTCGTTCTTTTGAAAAATGGACTGCAAAATTGATGATTTAATTGGAAACCAACAAGTATTCATTCTTTTTTAAATCCATATGGGCAGTGTCTACAGCCAGATTTACAACAAAATCCACGTTCAAGGTGATATTTCTCTGTGAATACCATTAGACCATTCTCAAAATACCACAATTCGCCATCTTCATTCGCACTTTCCTTTTTACCCATTTCCCAAATAACTACTTTTGCAATCCAATTTAAAACGTCAAAGATATGTCAGCTGTAAATACCCTTTCAAGTAATGAATTGATGGAAATGGAAAACCAATTTGGTGCCCATAATTACCACCCCATACCTGTTGTCATTGCCAAAGGTGAAGGCGTACATGTCTGGGATGTTGAAGGTAAGCAATACTATGATTTCCTTTCCTCCTATTCTGCAGTCAATCAAGGTCATTGTCATCCAAAAATTGTACAGACCCTTAAGGATCAGGCAGAAATCCTGACTCTTACATCACGTGCATTTTACAATGACGTTTTGGGTATTTATGAAAAATTCATAACTGAGTACTTCGGTTTTGATAAGGTACTCCCAATGAATACAGGAGCTGAAGCTGTTGAAACCGCAATTAAGCTTTGCAGGAAATGGGCCTATGAAAAGAAAGGGATAGCAGAAGACCAGGCAAAAATTGTGGTATGTGATAATAACTTTCACGGAAGAACTACCACAATCATCTCGTTTTCAAATGATCCTGACAATAGTAACTTTGGTCCTTATACCACCGGGTTCGAGCGTATTCCATATAGTGATCTGGAAGCTTTAAAAAGCGCTCTTGAAGATTCTAATGTTGCCGGATTCCTGGTTGAGCCCATTCAAGGTGAAGCTGGTGTAATGGTACCCGAAGAAGGATATTTAAGGGCTTCCTACGACCTATGTAAAAGCAAAAACGTACTCTTTATTGCAGATGAAGTACAAACAGGTATCGCACGTACTGGAAAATTATTGGCAGTAGATCATGAAAACGTGAGGCCGGATATGTTGATTCTTGGAAAAGCAATTTCTGGTGGAGTTTATCCTGTTTCAGCGGTTCTGGCGGATGACCACATCATGGAAGTAATCAAGCCAGGACAGCACGGATCTACTTTTGGCGGTAATCCACTCGGTGCCAAAGTAGCAATCGCTGCACTAGAGGTTATAAAGGATGAAAATCTTGCTGACAATGCGCAAAAGCTCGGTGATCTTTTCAGAGATCGTATGAATCGAATGATCGAAAAAACAGACCTTGTAACCCTGGTAAGAGGAAAAGGTCTTCTCAATGCGATCGTAATCAATGATTCGGAAGACAGCTCGACAGCCTGGGATATTTGTGTTAAGCTAAAAGACAATGGCCTTCTGGCTAAGCCAACCCATGGCAATATCATTAGATTTGCTCCTCCTTTGGTGATGACGGAAGAACAGCTACACGAATGCTGTGATATTATTGAAAAAACCATTCTTAACTGGAATTAGGCCCTTGAAGTAACTCATTTTGTGATCGAATCTGGTTTGCCTAAATTGATAGGTCTAACCTAAATTGATCATGAAGAGAATTTTGCTTTCCCTATCCATTATTTCAATTTCGTATTCACTATTGTCTCAAGGTACGATGCTACTGAGACAGCCTTCTGTTAGTGATGCCAACATCGTTTTCGTTCATGCCAATGACCTATGGGTCGTAGCTCGTGATGGTGGCGATGCCAGACGACTTACATCCTCAGAAGGTGCCGAATCCTTTCCACATTTTTCGAGCGACGGTAAATTGATTGCATTCAGTGGTCAATACGATGGGAATACAGATGTGTTTGTTGTGCCCTTAGAAGGCGGAGAGCCAAAACGGCTCACCTACCATCCAGGAGCTGATATTGTGCAGGGTTGGACACCTGAGGGTGATGTCCTATTCAGATCTGCGAGGAAAGCTCATCCTACAAGGCTCAATAAGTTTTATTCTATATCCGTCGATGGAAATTTTCCTAAAGAGTTACCTATTCCTCGAATTGCTTTTGGCGAAATCTCACCGGATGGAAATTATGCAGCATATACACCAATTACTTCCTGGGACGCAGAATGGAGGAATTATCGTGGCGGTCAGGCGATGCCTATCTGGATCTTGAATTTGAAGACCAATGAGTTGGAAAGAACTCCACAACCAGATAAAGAAAGACACCTGGATCCGGTTTGGTACAAAGGCAATGTGTACTTCCTTTCAGAAAATGACTACACAAGTAATATCTGGTCCTACGATTTAGAAACGAAGGAGTATAAGCAAATTACCTTTCACACCAGGTTTGATGCCAAGAGCCTTGATGCCACTGAAGACCGAATCGTGTATGAACAAGGAGGCTATCTTCATTCCTTAATTCCGGAAACTGGTGAACGCAAACAATTAGAAATAAATGTCAAAGGAGATTTAAATTGGGCTCGTGAACGCTGGGAAAATGTTTCTGGCAGCCAATTGCAAAATGCATCATTGTCTCCGAAGGGTCAGCGTGCTTTATTCGAGTATCGCGGAGAAATTTTCACGGTACCAAAAGAGAACGGCTCCTGGAGAAACATTTCAAAGTCCCCTTTCGCAGACAGGTCTCCGGTTTGGTCACCTGACGGCCAACAAATTGCATGGTTCTCTGACCGATCAGGAGAATACAAGATGATAATTAGCGATCAATATGGATCAGCTATTCAAAAGACAATTGCACTTCCTAATTCTACCTTTTACTTCAGACCAGCGTGGTCACCGGACGGAAAGTACATCAGCTATACCGACACCGACTTTAACCTATGGGTTTTGGAAGTAGCAGCTGGTACAGCAAAAAAAGTGGACACGGAGCGGTATGCTCATCCGAATCGCTCTCTTAATCCTGTTTGGTCACCAGACAGCAAGTGGATTGCTTACGTGAAGTTGACGCATGCCCAGTTTAAAGTTGTAAAAGCTTACAATGTAGCGTCTGGTAAAACCACAACCATTTCTGATCAAATGGCGGATGCGCTGGAACCCGTATGGGATGCTTCCGGGAAATACCTTTACTTCCTGGCAAGCACTAATTGGGGGCTTAATACCGGTTGGCTCGACATGAGTTCGTACAACATACCAGTGACCCGTGGACTATATGTTGCCGTACTTTCCAAAAATGAAAAATCCCCATTAACTCCTAAAAGCGACGAAGAAATGGGAGACGACAAGAATGGTGATGAAAAGAAATCAGAGGATATGGTTGTGCAAATTGATGATGATCCGCTATCAAGAATCGTCACAGTTGACATGCCTTTGAGAAATTATACCGGGCTTGTTGCAGGACCAGAAAATACTGTTTTCGTAGGAGAAAATGTTCCGAATGAAGATGGAATCACCCTACACAAATACAACCTTGATAAGTTGGAATCTTCTGAATTCATGAAAGGTATCCGATCTGCAAGTTCTTCCTCAGACCGAAAAAAACTGCTCTACCGGGCAGGAGGTAATTGGGGAATCGTTGAGACATCAGGAAAAAGTCAAAAATCTTCTGAGGGAAGGCTTACGATTGACATTAAGATGAAAGTAGATCCCAAAAAAGAATGGCAACAGATTTACAAAGAAGCCTGGCGCTATCAACGAGATTTTCTTTATGTCAACAATACACACGGCGCTCCATGGAATGATATTTATGAATGGTACAAGCCATGGGTAGATCATGTAAAACACCGCCAAGACATGAATTATATCGTGGACATTCTTGGTGGTGAGATTGCAGTCGGTCACTCCTATACCAGGGGTGGAGATTTTCCTGACGTTGACAATGTGCCTGTCGGACTATTGGGTGCCGATTATGAAATCAAAAATGGAAACTATCAAATAAGCAAAATATACTCAGGGGAAAACTGGAACCCTAACTTACAAGCCCCACTCGATTATCCGGGAATTGAAGTAAAAGAGGGAGATTACTTACTGGAGGTCAATGGAACTAAGTTGAATAAGACAATCAACCTCTATCAGCTTTTCGAACAGACTTCTGGAAAAGTAACACAGATCAAAACCTCACAATCTACCAAATTAGCGGATGCCAAAACAAGCTATGTTGTTCCAATCGCTAATGAGTATGGTCTTAGATCGAGAAATTGGATTGAAGACAACCGAAGGTATGTAGCAGATCAAACGGACGGCAAAATCGGATATACGTACGTGCCAAATACCGGAGGCGGGGGCTATACTTCTTTTAACCGGTATTATTTCGCGCAACAGGACAAACAAGGAATGATTGTCGATGAGCGAAACAATGGAGGGGGATCAGCTGCGGATTACATGGCAGATGTGATGAATCGGAAATTATATGGTTACTTCAACAGTAAGGTAGGTGATCATAAACCCTGGACTACTCCCATGTCAGCCGTTTGGGGACCAAAAGTGATGATCATCAATGAACGTGCTGGCTCTGGAGGAGATTTACTTCCATATTTATTCAGAGCGATGGACATTGGCACGTTGGTGGGAACAAGGACCTGGGGTGGATTGGTAGGAACCTGGGATACTCCTCTATTCATTGATGGAGGCCGGATGGTAGCACCAAGAGGTGGTTTCTTTGATGTCAATGGAGAATGGGCAGTTGAAGGAGAAGGTATTGCTCCGGATATTGAAGTAATCCAAGAACCAAAATTGGTTTTGGATGGCAAAGATCCACAGTTGGATGCCGCTATCAAGGAGGTGTTACGAAAACTTGAAACGGAGAAAGTGGAGCTCAAACCGGAACCTGCTCCTCCAATCCGATCAAAACGAGCCGTGAAAAAAGATGATTGATTTTAACCTAAGAATCATCTTTTTACCAGTTTGCTGGAATGCACCGTATTCCCTGTTGTAATGTTCAATGTGTAAACTCCTGTCGGCAAGTCTTGTAATGCAATATGACCTGCATGACCGTGATCGTCAATGAATAGTGCTTGCTTTTGCAATGATTTTCCTTCCAGGCTAAGGACCTCAACAAAGTAATTTCCCGGATGTAAGTTCGAAATACTTAGAACATTCGTAACGGGGTTCGGAAACGTAGCAATACCCAATTCACCAGCTGAATATTCAACCAGTTTGACACCTAACATTTCTATTGATCTATCGAAATCGACCTGAGTTAGACGATAGTATTGAAGGCCCGCAACCGGATACCGGTCGATGACCTTGTACTTCATCAGTTCACTTGAATTCCCCCTGCCTTTTATCTGATCAAGTATTTCAAAATCATCGCCATCCGTAGACTTTTCAAGAAGAAAATAGTCGTTGTTGAGTTCGGTAGCTGTTTGCCATTCGATCTCTATGATCTTCTCATCCTGACTGGCTTCAAAATAGACAAGTTCTACTGGTAAAGTCGCACCATGAGAGCTGACACTGAAAGGTGAAAACTCAGTTACATTAGCTTGTGAAGAATAAATGGTGTTGGCGATATGTATTGTATGTCCATCGTTTCCCAGCAAATCCCAAGCAGTAGCTCCATCGTAATGATTGATCTCAGCGGACCCTCTTTCAAATTCTGAGCCCTCAGATGATTCATGCCAGTACAACCTAAGGTCAGAATCAGTGGAAGCTGAGGTGATAAACCAGGTTTTGTTTACATCGTTGACTTCAATGGCTGTTCCTCCACATGTCCCATCAAGAAAGACTTCATTGCATAGTTGCAGTGAATAGCTGGCAGTTGGAAGTTGATTGTTTATGAGTTCTGCTCTCGCATAATTTATTGGTGAATCGTCGTATGACACGTGAAAAATAGCTGTCTCAGATTCTTCGACACCATTGATGGTCAACGATCCTGACCCTCCCAGGTAAATGGTATTGTCTGTGGTAAAGGCTGGCGCATTCACGGTTGGATCACTAAACGTTATGTTTTGTCCGTTGGCATCCAGGTTCCCATTGGCATCTGCAAAACTCAAACTATTGCTCACAACCAAGTCAGCATTCAACAATAATGTGTTGCCCGGTCCAACTATCAGGTTGGGGATAGTTGCAGTGCTCCCAGGGCTGGATAGTTCTGAATCCGAACCTAATATTTGTACATTCCCGAGTCCTCCTGGCCCCGCCAAGAAGGTTTCCACGTTACATCTACAATCAACATTCAATTGCTGGTCATTCAAGTCCAACGAGACCCCAGTGCCTGCACTTATGTGCCCTACGTTCAAGGTTGATTGAAGGTCGAGCGGCGTTCCGGAATTTGTATAGACAAAATCCATGTTGTCCCAAGAAGCAAGTCCAGTATTCCAATTGTCGCTGTTGTTCCAATTGCCATCAAAACCTCCGCCGGTCCATGTGACTTGCTCTGGTAAGGCAGCAATGGTCGAGAAATTAGCAGCATCCGCAATGGTTCTGTAACGGGCACGTACATCATCTGCAGACAATGCAGAACTATAGATCCTCAGTTCATCCAGCGATCCCATAAAGTTTTCATCGGAAGTTGCGAGTTGGCCCGTATCATCGCCTAGGTACATGGTGGGAGTACCAGCTCCGGAAATCGAACCAAAGTTGTCTGTATAATATTCGAT
>JANQST010000426.1 GCA_028279155.1 Cyclobacteriaceae bacterium | reverse complement strand
ATGTAGTTAATACATGCAAGCAATAGAATCACAATTGCAACAGCGATGAAAACCAAAACGATCCTGATGTCTCCATTGGGAGTATCGTATCGCAGATTTGAATTGAGATGAATAGATTTGAGCGGTTGTAGAAAGTACTCGTAGTACATTCCTCTCTCAGCCCAATCAGCCAGTTTTTCGCCAATGAATGCTGTAATGTCTTTTCCTAATTGTTCTGGATTTACACCCTCAGAAAGCAATAGATACGTAAGGCATGATCCGCCACCCCAGTCATCATTCACACTTTCATAACCCCACAGTTGTTTCACGATCATAATTGGAATCAGGGCAGTAAATCTCATTTGAGAAGTCTCCGGAGGGTCTTCCATCAATCCTGTCACGTTTAATTCTAATTGATCAATCGTAAGCGTTTCCCCAATTGGATTTTTGTCTCCAAAGTATTTAGTGGCAAGAGATTCTGTCAAAACAATGGACTGTGGGTTGTTTAGTGCGGTGTTTCTATCTCCGGAAATCAGCTTGAAGTCGAAGATCTTGAGAAAGTTATGATCTACAAGCCCTAATCCAGACTCGAAGAAGTACTGATCGTCAACAGTTATACGTTCCGATGTGGTCGTGAATCTTGCTGACTCTTCTACTTCTGAAAAAATATCGTCCAATTGCGCTCCAAGTGCAGGACCTGATGGTGCCTGGCTAAACGTTTCACTATCGCTTTTAAATGTATTTGAGATTCGATAAATACGATCGCTTTTTTCATGGAAGATATCGTAATTCAATTCTTTGTTCACCCAAAGAAATATAAGTATGAAGCAAGCCAGACCTGAGCCAAGTCCAACTGTGTTTAAAATGGATGAGAGTTTTTGCTTTCGTATGTTTCGCATTGAAACTTTAAAGTGTCCTAGTAACATAGTATTTGAGTTTTGACTTTGTACGTTGATTGTATGAGGTCGGAAATGCATGAATACATCCAGGATGAACATCCACTTTGCTTTTCTATGATTTCCACTACTAATTCGCTCATTGTAGTATTCATAAAAGGCTCCCTGAAGATCTTCTAATAGCTCGGGCTTACAATACCATTCAAGAAATCGGTTGGCCCAATTCGGTGGAGAATATGATTCTTTCATCAGGCTTTAGCTACTGATTGTTCGTTGATCATGGCCCACAACACATCCCTATGGGATTTTGCAAGCTCCAATGCCTTTCTTCCAGCGGTCGAGATGGTGAACATCCGTTTCCTGCGTCCTCCTCGTTCTGCAGTAGCAGCTCCCATTTTGGAATTTACCAGCCCTTTTTTAAGCAGCCTGGAAAGGGAGGCATGCACCACACTGTGCACAACTTTTCTGCCTGTAACTCTTTCTAATTCCTTAGCAATAGCCACACTGTATGCTTCGTCAGGTTTGGCCACCACAATGAGTAGTACCAACTCTTCAAATTCTCCGAGGTTAGTTCCTTTCACTTATTTCTATCGTTTTTGTATACATTATACAGACAAAAATAATATTAGTTACGTTTTTGTATACAAAATACTTCAATAATCTGAGGCTGGATAACTGAAAATCCCCGGCAAGAGGTCCTGTCTATGACCACTAAACGTTTGTTTTATAGGGTTCTAATTAACATTTTTGTTATCCTTGAAAATCTAACCTGGAATTTAAACATCTAACCTAAAACTATACCAATGGAAAAACCCTATATAGACTCGA
Organism: Cyclobacteriaceae bacterium; assembly: GCA_028279155.1. Taxonomy (GTDB): domain Bacteria; phylum Bacteroidota; class Bacteroidia; order Cytophagales; family Cyclobacteriaceae; genus Ekhidna. The sequence goes on along the minus strand of JANQST010000426.1, from coordinate 2,224 downwards.
ATACCAGTCTGCCTGAGATTACGGTCAAAGCAATCCTGCTTGGAGCTATTTTGTCAATTGTTTTATCTGCTGCCAATGCCTACTTCGGGTTGTTTGCCGGATTGACTGTATCAGCCTCTATTCCTGCAGCTGTAATTTCAATGGCATTGTTAAAACTCTTCAAGAATTCAAATATTCTCGAGAATAACCTCGTCCAAACTTCTGCTTCTGCCGGAGAGTCTCTTGCAGCCGGAGTAATTTTTACCATGCCTGCCCTGGTTATAATGGGCTACTGGGAAGAGTTTAATTATTTCGAAACGATGGCTATTTCAATGTGTGGAGGGGTTTTAGGAGTTCTATTCACAATCCCGCTAAGAAACGCTTTGATTGTGAAAGAGAAATTGAAATTTCCGGAAGGTGTTGCCACTGCTGAAGTTCTTAAGACTGGAGAAGAAGGGGGCAAAGCAGTAAAATATTTGGTTTGGGGGTCCTTGATTGGAGGTTTGTTCAAACTAGGGGATTCAGCTATGAATTTGTGGAATGGAACATGGCAAAAAGCAACCCTGATCAACGAAAAGATCTATGCTTACTTCGGATTGAATTTATCTCCGGCACTTGTGGCTGTTGGTTACATTGTAGGTTTGAACATTGCTTTCCTGGTATTTCTTGGAGGAGCAATAAGCTGGTTTGTGGCAATTCCTGCTTACATCGCAATCAATGGAGGACAAGAAGGAGTAAGTGCGGTTACGCTCGGTGGAAACATCTGGAACTCGCAAATTAGGTTTTTGGGTGTTGGATCGATGGTAGTCGGCGGTCTATGGGCATTGTTGAGTCTGGCCAATTCATTGGGAACGGCTTTCAAGTCGGGTGTTGATGCTTTCCGTGGAGGAGGAACAAAAATGAAAGATCTTATCCGAACGGAGATGGATACTCCCATGTCGTGGGTATTGATTGGTATCGGCGTGTTGGTTGTTCCTATATTCATGATTTACCTGACGGCAATCAATGATGTCCCCATTTCTATTACGATGACTTTAATATTGGTTGTTGCCGGGTTCCTCTTTTCCGCAGTTGCTGGTTATATGGCAGGACTTGTCGGAAGTTCAAACAATCCAATTTCAGGAGTAACGATTGCGACGATATTGGCCTCTTCGCTTTTGCTATTGACTTTGATGGGCACTGGTAACGAATTAAGCGGTGCCGCAGGAGCTATTCTCATTGGAGCCGTAGTTGCTTGTGCAGCTGCAATAGCAGGCGATAATATGCAGGACTTAAAAGCCGGACATATCCTGGGAGCAACACCTTATAAACAACAGATCATGCAGATGGTGGGAGTGATTGCAGGTGCGCTTGTAATCCCATTTGTAATGAATGCACTACTCATCGCTTATGGTATGGGTGCTCCAACGGCTGAACAACCAAACTCATTAACTGCACCTCAGGCTACTTTGATGCAAAGCGTTGCCCAGGGAATTTTTGGTGGAAATCTTCCGTGGAACATGGTTTACATAGGAGCTGGAATTGGTGTTGTCATTATCGTCATTGATCAATACCTCAAATCCAAAGGGTCAGAATTCCGAATGCCGGTTCTGGCAGTTGCCGTTGGATTGTATCTGCCATTTCAGTTAGACTCCGCAATATTTGTTGGTGGGCTACTTGCTCACTTCTTAAGCAAAGCCACGAAGAACAGTGGAGGAAAAGAAAAAGCAGGAAACGCTGGATTGTTACTTGCATCCGGGTTGATCACTGGAGAAGCGTTGATGGGAATCTTTATTGCTATAGCCATTGTGCTTGGGTTCCAAACAGCGGCTCCTCATGGGTTCACATTCATCTATCAAAATGTAGGCCTTGCAATCCTTATTTTGATTATTTGGTTTGTGTACAAATCTGTAGTCAAAGTTTCTAAGGAACCTTAGGTCTGTCCGAATACGAACGAATTAAGTGTACACCGCGCGTCACTAGCTAATGTGATTCGCGGTGTAACTATTTTATAATCAGTCATTTATGGATAATGGCATGGTTTTGATCATAGGATAACCACAACCAAACCATAATTCCATGCTCAAAAACTATTTCAAAACCGCATTTCGTAATCTTTCCAGAAAGAAAGCTTACAGCATTCTCAATATTATTGGTCTAGCGCTCGGAATCGGATGTTCACTTGTGATCTACAAAGTGATAGTCTTCGAAAAGAGCTTCGATAAACATCATTCCAATTACGATAATATTTATCGGATTGTAAATG
>JANQST010000422.1 GCA_028279155.1 Cyclobacteriaceae bacterium | reverse complement strand
ATTCTCCACACGCATTCCACCTTCGAGACTGAACCTGTTTCCTCAACTGAAATGGAGACTCGAATCAAGCGTGTACAAGAAGATTTCCAGTTGCCCTGGCTTGTTTTTGAGGAAGAGGGCCGGGTGATTGGTTATGCATACGCGACACAATGGAAATCAAGAGCAGCTTATGCACAAACGATCGAGACGACGGTATATCTTCAGCATGAGGTCTGCGGAAAAGGGATTGGAAGTAAATTATATCAACAACTAGTTGACGAACTGATGACTTCTGGATACCATGCAATCCTTGGAGGAATTGCATTGCCGAATGATGCCAGTGTGGCACTACATGAAAAACTTGGTTATGTCAAAGTTGCTCAGCTAATGGAAGTTGGATACAAATTTGATCGTAGAGTAGATGTGGGGTATTGGGAACTGTTATTTAAGTAGCAAGTTAAAAGTAGTTAGTTGTCAGTTTTAGTTAGCTCATCAAGCTTTTTCTTAACAGCATCATCTGCACCCAGCTCTATGGCCGTTTCAAAAAATCCAATAGCCTTGTCCGTATCTTCCTGAGCAACATAGTAATCACCCATAGACTCCTGCGCATCGGGGCTGTCGGGATAATTTCGGATATTCAGATCAAACATAGCATATGCCTTTTCACTCATTCCTCTATTCATCAGTGTAAATCCAATGGTGTTTATTTGACGCTCTTTTGGCAATACCTCGTATCCAAACTTGGATGAGATCTTTTCGTGATGTGAAACGATCAACTGAGTCAGATCATCAACGGATTTTTCTGTGTCCATGATTTCACTCCATTTTGGAAATCGATGCCAGGAGAACAGGAATTTCAAACCATCGAATTCCGAGATCAATGGCACACTACCATGGTCCTCATCATCATAATATTTCCATGAAAAATTTAGGCCACTTTGGAGATTCGCGAATGCAGTCTGCGAAAAATCCAGAATAGCTCTGATGTGATTGGTATTTCTGGTTGTGTCCGAAGCTACTCTTGTTGTATCCATCCCTTTCGGCATTGTGTTGGCGATACCCACAAATAACGACTTACCATCAAATTCCATTTCATCCAATGCTTTTTTGGACTCCTTGAGCAATTTCTTATCGTCCCACCAGAGGCTTGGATCGATCGAGATATAGTTATCAAACATTTCCGGGTAATTTATCAACGTGTTAATTGCCATAAGGCCGCCTAGCGAATGACCGATCATCGTTCGATGATTAGCAGTTGGGTATTTATTCTCTATGTACGGCATCAATTCGTCTCGAATAAATTTGGTAAATGCATCCCCTCCTCCAGAAACGTTGGTGCTATCTCCCACGTGTGTGGGGGTCAGGTCTCTAAACCGATTCGTATTGGCGATTGCAACCACAACCATTTCTGGAAGGACAGTATTCCCATTGATGGTACTTAATTGCCTGATCATTCCTGCAACCGAGTAAAAATGTCCTCGCCCATCCAGCAGGTATACTACTGGAAATTGTTTTCCGTCAGCATCCTCTGGAACATAGACCCAAACCTCTCGCTGTTCTCCAATAACCTCAGAATACAAGCTATCTTTTACACCGAAGCTTATTTGACCTTCATTCGTTGAATTATTTGTAGAATCACAACGGACCAATAGCCCAATTACAAAAGAAAGGAGTAGCAGCTTTTTCATATCGAAGATGGTTTGATAACCGAAAGGTACTCAATGCATCGTGAGCCAAGCCCTTTAAAGGCTTGAAGATCTAATTCAAGAAATGAATAAAAAGCAAATTAAATTTGAATATCAGCTAATGGATACCTCAATCTAGGCCCCATGCTATGTCGTGGGGTTTTTCTATGGAGCTGAATTAGTACTTATTTCTACATAATTCCCTTCCGGATCCCGGCAAACGATTCGATCATTTTTAGATGTAAAGGAGATATTCTCTTTTTCCAATTTGCTTTTGACCGGATCAAGATCATCCGTTTCCATAAGAAGTACAATCTGGCTGTGTTTGCCATAAGACGAAGTGTTTTTTTTCAATCCTTCTTTATAATGAATCATAAAAGCAAAGCTCCCGTCCGAATGTTTCAAAGGAAGTGCTGCTGGCAAATAATTACGTGACCACTCTTCATAGCCTAGGATGTTCTTGTAAAAGTGAGTTGCTGCATCCATATCAGAAATCGTGACACCAGTGTTGTAAATCTGAAGTCCTTCGAACGCTTCAATAGGTCTGATTTGCACCTCTATTGAGGTGAAGACATTTCCAGAAGGGTCTTCAAATGGAATGGAAATGCCTACACCGTTCCGACTTAGTAGTGAATCGTGAAGTACTACACCCTGATCTCTGAAGTCATCAATCCTTGGGAGTAGTTTGTACGTCTGAAAGGATAAACCTGTTCGAGCTTCATTTGGGTAGTTCCCTGTTGCCTTACCCTTTGCTTTTTCCAAAATGATTGGCCAGGTATTGGTGTTGAGCATAATTTGATCTTCCTGCTTTGATATAAACTCAAGGTTCAAGTGGTTGGTGTAGAAATCCTGAGCTGTTTGAAGATCATGAACGAAGATCTTTATTCCGGTGAATCTAACAACTGGTTTCTCTTGTGAATTGGACACATCACCAATGCACAGAAAGAAATAGAACGCAAGATATTTTAACAGATAATACAACAACTGAACTTATCTTCTTTTCATTTTAAACACTTCAGTTTCTATCCTGTCCTCATATCTTAACCTCAATCGAATCTCAAGTTCATCATCTGACTTACGTTCAAATACAAGTCCCTTCATTTCAATTTTGTCCTTGGTAAACTCGACCATTTCGAAGGTGACAAAGTCTTCCTTGGTTTCCCAACCCACCAGGTCAGGGGTAAAGTGCTTTAGTCTCAAGCCTGTCTCATCCAATACAAGAAATTCATAAAAATTTAAAGAGCCGTCTCCTTTGTGATGTCGATACACACCCATCATTTTACCATCAGCTGACGGTGGAGACCACATCTCTTCAGAGGTGCCACCAAAACCATCCCCTACCCAGCTCCCGACGAGCCATGAATAGTCCTTGATATCAAACTTTTTCTTTTTGGGGTCGGAGCTAAAGCCCAATGTGCATATCAAAAAAGCACATACAAATAATTTCGTCTTCATCTTATCTTTTAATTTTTAATAACTACTTGCGATTACTATCTCACCATGTACGGTTTCACTTCAACGCTTCCACCATACTTGATATGTGGATTTTCCTTTGCCACGCGGATGGCTTCTTCAAGCGAATTTGCTTCAACAATAAAGTATCCGGTCGTTTTGGTTTCGGCCTGGGCATCAAACGCCTGTTGCGTCTCCCCTTTGACCAAAGTTGCTTCAGGTTTCAATTCCTGGCCTGTAATCTTAACGCCCCGACTAAATGTATTCTCCATCCATGTTTTGTATTCCTCAAACATGGCCATCGGATCTCCCGGAGTAAAATTTGTGTCTTCGTGTAGTAAGAGCATGTAGCCCTTAGTTGGTTCAATTTCTACCATTGTATTAGCTTTTGATTGTTCATAAAACATTCCTCCTATAAAAAGGAGAACAGAGGCAGCAATGGAAGCTGCCCATTTCAAATAGTTCATCGTATTAATTTTTTTAATCAGACCTTCTTTTTCGAGTTGCGCTACTATGTTCTTTTCAATATGTCCGGGAGGTGCTTTTTCACGCTCCAGGGCCGCAAACAACTTCTTCTCAGCTTCTGATAAATGATCTTCACTCATGACTCTTACCTTTAGATGTGTCCTCACTTAAATATTCCCGAAGCGCTTTACGTGCATAAAAAAGCTGGCTCTTACTAGTACCCTCTGTTATGTCGAGCAGTTCCGCAATTTCCTTGTGCTTATATCCCTCAATGTCATGAAGGATTATGACTTGCCGATACCCCGGTGGTAGTTCGGCGATCCCATTTTCAAGATCATGAGCTGAAGCGAAGGACATTTCAGAAGTCGTTTCAAGCTTCATTTCATCGGTAATTTCGACAGCAAGCTCCTTTTCTTTTCTTTTGGATCGTGACAGGTTGATCAGAATTCCAATCAACCAGGTTTTCAACTCGGATCGCCATTCAAAATCTGCCAATTTACGAATGGCGATCACCCACATTTCCTGAACCAATTCTTCCGATTGGTATTCATCCTGGGTCAGTCGAAGGGCCATGCGATACAAGTGTGGTGTTTTAGACCTGTATAAGTTCAGGAAAGCACTTTCGCTCCGTGATGATAAAAATTCTTGTACCAATTTTCGGTCGTCCACTTTGTAGGATTTTCCTATAAGTTAGAGAACTGACCCAAAAGGTTGGTTGGCAGTGAAAAAAAATGTTTCGAGACTTTTTAGGATATTTAAGACCTCATGAAGAGTGTGCTCCGTTTTCTTATATTTATTCTGATTGTCTATAGCGTTCTCAGTGGACTCATTAATCTTCAAAAGAGAGTTCCTGAGGTGCCAGAAGTTTGTGAGGATAGGTTTGAGGTGACCAATGAACGGCTTGATCGTTTACATCAGCGGGATTGGGAAGCTGTTAGTTCTTCTACTTCGTTTTGCGCCACCTACCCATCCGAGGAAAAAATAAGCCAGGCAACTGCTGAAAGAAGAAACAAAATAACCTTCGAGGCTTTTGGCTATGAAGATCTTTGGGGAACAGTTTACAAGAACCTAATCTTGGACAGTAAGCCTACAATTGGATTTTTGGTTGACTCTCTTTCGGCAATAGCCAGTGAGAAACAACTTTCAAGAAGTGATTTGGCCGAGATGATTGTGACATTTGTACAGGATATTCCGTACAGTTACGTGCTCAATATCAATTGTGATGAATATGAAACTGGGGACAGGCCATGTATTGGAAATGTAGCACTTGGCTTACTTTCTCCCTATGAGTTCATCCATTCCTTATATGGTGATTGTGATACAAGAGCTGTTCTGATCTACACACTCTTGGAAGAGCTGGGGTTCGACCCGATGATCGTAGTTAGTGACGAGTATGCACATGCGATGCTTGCCTTGAACATCCCTGCTTCCGGAGATCACCTTACCCATCGTGGCAATAACTATTACTTTTGGGAAACCACAGCTAAGGGTTGGCCGATCGGTATGTTGCCGCCTAGTACAAATAATGTTAACTATTGGAAAATCGCATTAGTCAATGAATTATAATATCGCTATCCTCGGCTTGATTGAAATTTTCTCAGCCATAACGATCGGAATTTTTATTCTGGCACTCACCTACAAGATTGTCCAATGGGTGGGTAGAAAATACTATCGTATAAAAGATTACAACCTATCATACAGCATCTTTACTGCTGCTATTATTATCGCCGTTGGTATTATGATAAGTGGGATTGTGGAGCCTCTGATCTCATCTTTTCGGTTGTTGAATCGTCAGGCGGAAAGTTTCGTGTTGGCATTTAAATACATTGGTACCGGGGCGATCTATATTGCAATTGCTTACACAGCCACCGTCTTTATTGGGTTGATAAGTACATTTTTGTATTCCAAGCTTACTCCAATCGACGAGTTCGAAGAAATCAGGCAAAACAATGTCGGGGTGGCACTCATTATTAGCAGCATACTCATCACATTGACACTTCTAACCAAAAATGGAGTAGTGTTACTGATCGAGGCAATCATACCATACCCTCAATTGCCACCTGTCTGATCTGACTTCTCTTTCAACTTTCCTGCAAGTAATGAAACCTGGAGTTCCATTCGTTTTATTTCCCTGATCAAGACGTTTTTATTCATCTCCATCCAGTGGAAGAGTTTCAACATGCCAACTGCCATAATGGAAAAGAAAGCAATAGCTCCAAACTTTAACATTTCAGCTACATCAGTGGTATTGAAAAAACGTATGGCGAAGTAAACCGCACAAATAAACCATAGGATCTGCATAAACATTGTGAGCACATTTAACCATTTCATTTTACCTGTAAACAAACCACCAACCATTTCAGGCAAACTTTGCTCATCTAGCTTATGATAAAATTTCGCCTCTTCTTCCGTTAGGGCTTGTTCAATTAACCGATCGATTTCTTCTTTCTCCGTTTTCATGATTCCGTTGTTTTTTCTTTTAACATCTTTTTTAGTTTTTCTCTGGCCTGGAAGAGCCTGGATTTAACAGTCCCTGTGGGGATATTCAGAATTCTTCCAATGCTCAGTACATCTAAATTTTCCTGGTAGAACATATGGACTACGGCACGTTGCTCATCCGGAAGCTCTGTGATAGCCATTCTTAACCGTTGAAGTACTTCTTCTGCCGGGCTTTCTTGTACTTCATTAAATCGTTCCTGGGCAACTCTTCTGTTCTCGTCTCTTTTTCTGCTCAACTGGTTCGCGCGGATCCAGTCAATGGCCTTGGCTGTGGCGATTCGAAGAGACCACCATTCGAACGCACCTGGATCTCTCAGTGATTTGATTTTTCCAAAGATTGTGATCCATGCTTCCTGTGCTATATCCTTCGAGGCTATAGCATCGTGCGTAGTAAGGTAAACCCGTCGGACTATTCGAGAATCCCATCGTTTAACAAGGAGTTCCAATGCCTTGCGGTCACCTTGCTGGCAATTAATAACAAGCCACTCATCTATAACATGATCTGAATTCCGCATCCAACCTAAAAGTCGGAGAAATTTCGAAAAGGTTCATTGAAAAAAGTTCTAAAATGTCC
>JANQST010000395.1 GCA_028279155.1 Cyclobacteriaceae bacterium | reverse complement strand
TAAAGTTCCTTCGTGACATAATCTTCCAGCCAGGGTCTTGAAATTTCTCCAAATATGTATTTCTCGGCAATCAAACTTGCGACGGAAACAGCTGCTCTTCCTCCTTGTCCAGCATTTTCTACATAGGCTGCAATCGCAATCTTTGAATCATGCTTTGGTGCAAATCCCATAAATCCTGAATGATCCTCACCGTGAGGATTTTGGACCGTACTTGTCTTTCCGCATAGAAAGAGGCTGTCTAGGTACCCCCTGCGACCCGACCCATCTCTGACTACTTTTTCCATCCCGTCAATGATGGTCTCATAATGAATTGCATCGAAAGGCAAAGTTTCTTTTTTGATATTCGGATTTGGCCAATCGTCAACTCTTTTGACCACATGTGGTGTAATGAAATACCCTCTGTTGGCTAAAATGGCCCCTAGGTTTGCCATCTGAAGAGGAGAAACCAACAGCTCACCTTGTCCGATACTTAGTGAGCCAATATTTGAATATTTCCATCTATTGACTCCATACAATCGATCGTAGTATTCGATGCTTGGTACGTTCCCAAGAATCTCATTTGGTAGGTCAACACCAAGCCTCCTTCCAATGCCAAATAATTTTACCATTTCACGCCATCTTTCAAAACCTATGCGGCTATCCAAAAAGGCGCTCTCATCAACACCTTGTTGTACCATTCGCTTCATTACCAAATAGAAATAGTTATTGGATGAGTACTGGATCGCTTTTTCCATGGCATAAACTCCTGGAGGAGCTAGATCGCCAATATTGGATCCATCAGTTGTAATCTCTTCATCCTTACCGACCACTCCCATGTCCATAGCTATTATACCCTGGAGCGTTTTGAACATAGATCCTGGAGGATACCTTGCCTGAAGTGGACGATTGAACAAGGGCTTGTTTTCATCCTGGATCAGGATAGGAAAGTTTTTACTAAGTGCTTTACCGCTCAAAAGCATTGGGTCATAGCTAGGAGCCGAAACCAACGCAAGTATATTTCCAGTAGAAGGCTCAATGGCTACCACACTACCCACTTTTCCTGCCATCAATTTTTCCGCATATTGCTGTACCTCCAAATCAATAGTTAGCTGAACATCCAAACCAGGATCAGGTAACGTATCGAATCGGCCCTGTCTGAAATCATCCTTAACAACTCCTTGAACATTCACAACTTTATATGTTGCGCCGCGCTTACCTCTGAGTACATCTTCATACGATTTTTCGAGACCTCCGATTCCTATGTAGTCTCCTGATTGATAATATCCAGTAGTGTCTTTTTCAAGAAAATTCCCGCTTACTTCACCAACGTATCCCAGAACATTTGCCAACCCATCTGTCTCATAAGATCTTATTGTTCTAGGCAAAACATAAAAGCCAGGATAGTTAACTAGCTGATCCTGAAGAACTGCAAACAACTCATTTGAAACCTGTTCAACAAATTGTGAAGCCAAAATCGAGGAGTAATCCTTCGCTTTTTTCATCTTGCTTTCAAAGTCCTCAACCTCAATCCCAAGAAGATTACAAAATTTCAAGGTGTCCTCAACCTTTGCTTCTTTCGGGACCACCATCAAATCAAAAACAGGAGAGTTGTAAACAACCAGGCTATCTCTTGCATCATAGACCAGCCCTCGGTATGGGTACTGAACTATTTTCTGAACTACATTATTCTCTGCAGCAATTTTATAGTTTTCGTCAATGATCTGAATGCTAAACAGTCGAACAGAAAATGTGATGACCACAAATAAAATGAACGCCCGTATGACAAAAACTCTACTACTCATTGCCTTCTTGATTTAGGGACTATCAAATAGTTCAGGACAAAAATGATCACAAAACTAAACAGTGAGCTCAGGATAGTTTTTGAGGTCAAGAGTCCAAACAAATGAAGTCCTCCATTTTCTACGAGAAAAATGATCAAATGGTGGATTAACACCAACGGAAATACAAATAATGTGAACCCGGTTTTTTTGATAGATATGTAATTGATATTGGTCAGCTCCTCCGTATCATCAACAACTATTTTCAACCATAGATCTCGGATATACATAACAAATACGCAGGCACCAGCGTGGATTCCGGGAGTATTTGAAAATACGTCAACCACAAGTCCAGTTAAGAAACCTGCTACAAGAAGGTAGGATCTGCTGATTCGAAATGGAAGTAGAACAAGAAATCCCACATAAAAGAACCCGAAAGCCCTGTCCCACAATGTAATCCTGTATAGCAATGGTAATTGGATCAAAAAGAGCGCAATGAAGTTTGAAACCTGTTCACGAATATTGACTCTATTCATAATGACTCTACACTATCTTTTTCCAATTTCATTTCATGAACAACAACGAATACACTCGGCAATGAAGTAAAATCTACAGTCAGCTTGATCTTAGCTTCATAAAAAGTCATATGATCTTCAAGGTTGAGGTCTGAAACCACACCAACATTTATATTCGGTGGAAATACTGAATTGAATCCTGAGGTCACAATAGTATCACCTACCTTCAATCCGATGTGGCGAGGAACAAACTTCAAACTTGCTTTATCGTAAGATTCCTGGTCCCATTGTACAGAACAATTAGTGTCCGTCCTTTTTACCGTAGAAGACACGAGCATTTGAGGGTGAAGCATCGAATAAACAGTGGCATATCGATTTGATACCGATTTTACCTGTCCAACAACTCCTGCTGTAGAAATAACGCCCATACCAGGGGAAATGCCTTGCTCTTGTCCAGCCAAAATGGTAAGGAAATTCGTTGATCTCCTAAACGTATTATTGATAACACGTGCTCCTTTCACTAGGTAGGTCTCCGAAGGAATCGACAAACCATCTGCGAATGCTAAGTTGGCATTCAATCTAGCCTGGAGCAATTCATTTTCGAGCATCAACTGCTCATTTATCTCAATTAGGTCAAAATAGTCAGACACATTTTGAGAGCCTGTAGAGATACGTGCAGAAAGAGCGTTACTTGAATTTAGGAAGTCGGCATTTTGACGTTGATTGAAACTAACAATCAACCAGGCGCAAACGATTTCGAGACCAAGGAATATGGCAAAGGTTCTTCTGCGGTATAGAAAGTCTAGTAGCTTTCTCATCCGCGAATTACGTCATTAAGACCGGCTTGTAATGCGTTAAGTTCTTAAGTGCATTTCCGGTACCACGCACCACCGCCCTCAAAGGATCTTCCGCAATATGGATAGGAAGCTTCGTTTTCATCGCAAGCCTTCTGTCCAATCCACGTAGCATTGCACCCCCTCCCGTCAAATAGATTCCATTATCATAAATATCAGCAGAAAGCTCCGGAGGTGAGATCTCCAATGCTTTGAGAACTGCTTCTTCTATTTTGGAAACGGATTTATCAATCGCAAAAGCAATTTCTGAATAGGAGATCTTTATAACTTTAGGAATACCAGTCATTAAATCCCTCCCTCTTATTTCGTAATCTTCCGGGCCATCTTCCAATTCCGTCAATGCTGATCCAACCTCAATCTTTACCTTCTCTGCTGTCCGTTCTCCAATTAACAAATTATGCTGTCTTCGCATATAGTCAAGGATATCCTTGTTAAAGGAATCCCCTGCTACTCGGATCGATTGGTCGCATACGATACCACTAAGTGCTATTACGGCGATCTCTGTTGTTCCTCCTCCTATATCTACCACCATGCTACCAACAGGCTGATCAATATCAATACCGATACCAATTGCTGCAGCTATCGGCTCATGAATCATATAAACCTCTTTTGCTCCGGCATGCTCCGCCGAATCCCGAACCGCTCTTTTCTCAACTTCAGTAATACCTGAAGGAATACAAATGATCATTCGATGTGAGGCAGGAAAAAGTGACTTCTTTCCTCCATCCATCATTTTGATCATCCCTCGGATCATATGTTCTGCTGCATGGAAATCGGCGATCACCCCATCTTTAAGCGGTCGGATCGTTTTAATATTTTCATGCGTCTTTTCATGCATTCGCATCGCCTGCTTTCCGATGGCCAATACCTTGTTGGAACTCTTATCAATTGCAATAATTGAAGGCTCATCAACCAAGACTGTGTCTTTGCTGATTATCAGTGTGTTAGCAGTACCAAGATCAATTGCAATATCGCTCTGAAAAAAATCGAAAAGGCCCATTAATTGTCACTCAAAATTTGCCTCGAATTTAGTGCGAAATTGCTTAATGGGAGTTATTCACAATAAGCTAATGTGATTTTATTCTGACTTATGAGTTTTTGCCTTCCAAAGCTTTTATCGTTCGCATTCTCCCCCTAAGTTCACCAATAGTCTCCTTGGATAGCTCCATGTAAATTCTAAAACTATCGTTGGCTACCAGTTCTTCACTGATCAACATTTCAAAAGCCTTGTTTTGGGAAGCTTGAACTGCCTTGATCTTTTGAAGACCCTCTTTGATATTTGATATTTTGGAAATGGTGTTTTTAACAGCTAAAAGCTCTTCGTAAAACTCATCAACTTTGTCTTTCTTTTTCTGGGTTTGCCATTTCGTAAGAGAAACCAATCCACCGATGATGGCAATAACGATTGAGAAAACCACACCTCCTAATTCGGCATATCGCTCCAAGAAACTTGGCTCGTCTCTATCAAGGAAAACCCTGGCACCCTCATGCAATGGAAAATTAAGCTTGGACTGATCAAAGTCTTCTTTCATCCCACGGTAAAGAAGTGGATCAATCGGGGCAAATGTTTGGCGGTTACGAAGCATCGTCTTAGTTAAGTCCGTCACAGCGATTGTTCCCATTCCAGATCGAACCATCATAACTACATCAATGGATAATGTCACAACAGGTTCGTTCGTGAAATCTCCATAAGTTTTTCTAGGAATTACAAAAGGATCTATTCTTGGATATTTCAAAGAAATACCTTCAACTGAAGATCCTCCCATTCCATAGGTGTCAATGTCGTCAAAAGAATAAAGTTTGAAGTCACGGAAACCCATTAACTCATCTTCTGTTAGGAGCGTTGAAAGTAGAACTATTACATCACATTGAACGATATTAAAACTGATGTTTATCCTGCTCTGATCCAACCCATAAAAGTTGAAAAGATCCATCATCATATGATAGGATGGTGAACCTCTTCTTCCCACAAAGACCGTCTTATCATAGATCAGCTCCTCAAAAGATTGTGGGTTAAGCTCTTTATCATAAAAAACATGAAGTACTTCGGAATAAAAGGAGAATGCCGAATTTACCCCCTTCTGATACGGTATATAGTTCTCGACCAACGCGAAATCTACCCGGTCCTGGAGAAGGCTGTCAATGTTAGCATTTGTATGGACACCCTCAACCAGTTTAATCTCAACGTTAAACTCTCCTTCTAAAACACGCTTCATGTTTTCAGCAACCTCAGGATTTGGTCCATCCGGGTTATAGATAAATGAGAATGTAACTGTTGTTGGATTACATGATGCTAACACTAGCAAGAGTCCCAAGAATAAGAATATCGATTGCTTCATCTTCAAATTTTCTCAAACATTAACAATAAGCAACAATTTAATAGTGTCAAGATGTAGACACATGGTAAAAAATCAATTAAAAGCCGTTTTCCATTAAATTGCAGTATTTTAGGAGTTATATAAACACCGCTAGTAATCTAACTAAGATTTTTGAATGAAAAACGTTTCCTTCTCGGATAAACTCAAGTATAAATTTGACACTTTCGTTTCGAAAGGTACTATGAACATGATCAAAGGGCTGGCCATTGTCACCCTTGTATTTGTCATAGGTTTTGCCCTTATACTACTTGCCCTTGGACTACATCCGGATCACCAAATTCTAAATAACGATTTTGGTGTCTTTGAATCTATTTGGGTCAACCTTACTCACATGCTGGATCCAGGGACGGTAGGGGAGCATGAGGACAATTGGCCTTTCCAATCATTCATGATGTTTGTGACAATTCTAGGTCTTGTCATCATTAGTGCTTTGATTGGTTTGGTTTCCAATGGTATTCTTACCAAACTAGAAGATCTTAGAAAAGGACGGTCGTTTGTAATAGAGGAGGATCACCTATTGATTTTAGGTTGGTCTTCAAAAATATTTACCATAATCCCGGAAATTGTTGAGGCCAATGAAAATCAGAAGCGAGGGGTTATTGTCATCCTGGCCGATATGGATAAAGTCGAAATGGAGGACGAAATCAAAGACAAGGTTGGCGATACAGGAAATACGGTTGTAATATGCAGAACAGGTAATCCAATTGACGTTCACGATTTGCAGATTGCAAACCCCTTTGATTCCAAATCCATCATCATTTTGGATAAGGATAATGAGAATTCTGACAGCCAGATTATTAAGACCATTGTAGCAATTGTAACAAACCCTGATCGACGGGAAGCCCCGTATCACATTACCGCGGAGATGGAGGATAAGAAAAACCTTGAGGTCGCTAAGATGGTCGGAGGAAAAGAAG
>JANQST010000390.1 GCA_028279155.1 Cyclobacteriaceae bacterium | reverse complement strand
TGCCGGGACCTCACCTGTTAACGATATGGGAGACAACAAAATCAGTTTGAGCGGCTGGCGTTTTCCAATCTCACCAAAAGAAGATTGGAAGCAAATCTTTACGGATGCATGGCGAATGGAACGTGATTATTTCTATGACAAGAATATGCACGGTGTGGATTGGGATGCCATGCATACAAAATACTTTGCACTCATAGATCGTGTGACCACCAGGAATGAGTTATCTGATTTGATTGGAAGGTTCGTAGGAGAACTCTCTGCCCTACACACAAGTGTGCGGGGAGGTGACATGAGAGATGATAATCAAAACATTTCAGTTGCAAATCTTGGTGCGGTCTTCAGCCGTGACGAACAAAACAATGGCTTCAAAATTGATTACATCTACAAGGTTGACCCTGATTATCCAAATGAACGATCACCACTTGATGACCCTTACCTCGATGTACGCGTTGGTGATGTTATAACAGATGTCAATGGAGTACCAGCGTTATCAGCAGTTGACATTGGCGAGCTGATTAGAAATCAAGTGGGCAAGCAAGTAAGGCTTTCACTTAGTCGTAGTGGTAACTCACGAGATATCATTGTGACGCCCATTGGCAATACTTTCAACCTTAGGTATCGAGACTGGGAGTATTCCAAACGACTTGCTGTCGAGAACAAAACGGACAACCAGGTTGGATATCTCCACCTCAGGGCCATGGGAAGAAATGACATCCATCAATTCTACAGGGAGTTCTATCCTGTCTTTGACAGACCAGGACTTATTGTAGATGTTCGGTACAACTTCGGCGGAAACATTGATTCTTTTATTCTAGAAAAATTACTTCGTAAAGCTTGGATGTATTGGAAAGCCCGATCTGGTAAACCTTACTGGAACATGCAATATGCATTTAGAGGGCACATTGTGGTTTTAGTCAATGAGAATACGTATTCAGATGGAGAAGCTTTTGCAGATGGTTTCAAAAAGCTTGACCTTGGAACAACAATTGGGACAAGAACATGGGGTGGCGAAATCTGGCTGCACAGTGGCAACAGACTAAGTGATGGTGGACTTGCACGTGCTCCTATGATGGGTGTCTATGGAGACAACGGTGAGTGGCTGATTGAAGGACATGGTTTTGAACCAGATATCGTTGTTGATAACCTTCCGCATGCCACATTCAAAGGGCAAGATGCACAGTTGGATGCCGCAATAGAACACCTGAAGAAGTTAATAGCAGAAGACCCAAGAGAAGTTCCTGAAGTTCCGGCTTACCCTGATAAGTCCTTTAACAATGGGAAGAACTGATCATTTCTGTAATTAAGGATTACATAAGTGTATTCAAAATACTGCTAATAGGATTTACCAAAAAGGTAGATCTAGGCATATAACTTATATACATTCATAGGATTATATCAATATAAAATATGCTTTTCAATAGATATACTTGTTTTAGCTATAAGCTATAGCATCACATTTATTAACCATTTACAATACAGCTATGAAAAGTTTATTCAAATTATTTGCGAAAGACCCTGACAGAGTAAGAATTCAAAAGTCAGAAGGTAATACCTGGACAGTCAAAAAAGGCTTCAACATCCTTTATATTGGAAGCAAAGACAAATGTCAAGCATATCTCGATCAAATGAACATAATCTAAATACATCACTTAGATCGACTCCTGTTGTTAAACTATAATGGCAAGCTTTCGCAAGAAAAGCTTGCCTTAAACTATTGACAGTCACTCATCTCTCAAGGACTTAACCGGGTTGACAATCGCGGCAGATATCGATTTGTAGCTTACTGCAAGTACGGCTACCAACATCGCTCCGATCGCGGCGATTCCAAACAGTACTAAATTGTCAGGACTTATGATCTCAATCCTGTATTCAAAATCCTGTATCCAGCCATTCAACGACCAGTAAGAAATAGGCCATGCAATCAAGCTTGCAATTCCGATCAATAAAATAAATTCTCGCATTAGTAATGTCACAATTTGAGACACAGATGATCCAAGAACTTTTCGGACACCAATTTCCTTTCTTCGTTGCTCGGCAGTAAATGAAGATAAGCCAAACAATCCAAGACAAGACAGAACGATTGATAGCAAGGTGAAACCATTTACCATTTTGGAAAATTGAACGTCTGATTCGAATAGCTGATCAAACTCTTGATCAAAAAATTGATATTCAAAAGGGTAATTAGGGAATGTTTCTACCCAGACGGTTTCTAGAAAATCTAGTGTAGCTCGAGCCTCCTCGGTAGTAATTTTCAGATTCAAATTACTAGCAGCTGATGGGTTGTAGTAAATAACCAATGGTTCAATTTTATGACGCATGTTGGCAAAATGAAAATCTTCAATCACGCCAACAATGTTTCGCTCAGTTTGGCCAAAAGTGAGTTGCCTACCTACACCATACTCCCAGTTCAACGCTTCAAGCATCGCACGGTTAATAATGACTGATTCCTGTTGATCGCTTCCAAACTCAGGATCGTAATTTCGTCCTTCTATCACTTCAATTCCCATTGCATCAAAATAATTGTGGTCTGCGGAAAATGCGCTCACAATCCAAATATCCTCATCGTCAGTACCTCCATCTAATGTCATTCCTGTTCGACCAAACGTTCTTCCTGGCATGTTGCTGGAATAAGCAGCATGGCTAATAGAAGGATGTTGAAGTGCCTGATCTCGGAATACATCCATTCCACGAATCAAGTTTCCGCTACTGAAATTGAGGTTCAATACTTGTTCCTTATTAAATCCAAGGTTCTTGTTTCTAATAAAATCAATCTGCTTTGCAACAAGCAGTGTGGAAATGATCATTACAACAGAAGCTACAAATTGTAAGATCACCAGAGATTTTCTCAAAAGGACTCCTTGCGAACTTGTTTGAAACTTGCCTCTTAATATTCGAATAGCATCAAATCCTGATAATACAAACGCTGGGTAAAGTCCAGCGCCTAAACCAACTAAAACTGATATTATAAGGTATACACCAATCAACCATGAATTAGCCATTAAAACATTATTTGGACTGAATTCTAATCCCAAATCAATAAAACTGCTTAATAGCACTATCAAGAGAAGTGATACGATCAACGAAATGACAGAAAGTGTCACGGACTCCGTCAAATGTTGACCAATTAGCTTACGTTTTCCACTACCAAGGACTTTTCTGATTCCAACTTCCTTAGCTCTTGTTGTTGATTGTGCAGTAGTCAAATTCATGAAATTAAAGGCAGCAATCAATAGCACAAATAACGCAACAGCTCCTAAAGCATACACATAGGTAGCATCTCCTTTATTTACATGATAACCATCAAATAGGATATCCTGTGAACCCAAATGAATATCAGTAACAGGTTGAAGTTGTGGTATCCAGAATTCATTCACATCATTGCTAAGCGAAATTTCTTTTAATCGCGCTTCAACACTTTCTTCCTTTGTCGGGTCATCCAAAACGATGTAACCAATCATTCCCAGTCCTTGCCAGCTATCCAGGTAGTCTGCGAAACTAGAATCAGACTCAGCTGGAAAAAGTGACATTAGTACATCGAACTCCAAATGAGAGTTTTTTGTGACATCATCAATGGTCCCCACAATCTCCCAGGAGTCATCATTAACAGTAACAAGCTCTCCTGACACATCTGTTTGATCAGGGAACATAGTTTTGGAAAAAGACTCAGTCAAAATAAGTTTTCGTGGTGCATTAAACTGTTCCAACACTCCCTGGTCTTCTAATTGCAAGTCAAAAATGTTGAAGAAATCAGCCTCGACGTATTTTGCTTGAGTAGCATAATATCCCTTATCCCCTATCTCAAGTCGTTGATCACCCACATGAATCATCCGTGCTGAGGCTGTAACCTCTGCCAATTCCTCCTCTGCCGCTTTTGGCATTCGAGGACTCGTGATAGCCACCATATTACTAGTAACACCTAGCGCTTCATCAATTGTTGTGTGTCGAAAAATGTTATCGGCTTTTTCGTGCCATGTATCATACGATGTTTCATTGTGGACATAGCTCGTAAGCGTGATAAACGCGAAAAATCCCAGCACCAAGCCCGTTACATTGATAATGGTACTTAGTTTATTCTTACGAAAATTCCGAAGGGTTATGACTATAAAATTCTTGAACATATTAAGGTTAGTTTCAATTCATTACTTAAGTAAAAAGAGATGGTTACATCCAGGAATACCTTCGATGATTCAAATCATACGAAAGTTTCATTATTGATATATCAAATAAAGATAACTGCAACCAACAATGAGCGGTTAGTTAAATTATGTGAATGGTTTATTTTATCTGCTTTTTGAAGTCTTCCGCTGATAAAGAATGGAAACAACAGGTATCAATAGAAATGGCACACTCACCAGCAACAACATTTCCCAGCCAAGCGCATGAACAATAAATCCAGCGGAAAGTGCAGAAAAAGCCTGTGTCCCAAAAATGATAAAGTCATTTAAGGCCTGTACTTTGAATCGTTCACTGCCTTCATACGAGGCAGGCAACAGTGTAGTCCCTCCTATAAACAGGAAATTCCATCCTATACCCAGTAAAAGTAAAGCCCACCAATAATGTCCAATTGCATGACCGGAATACGCAATAGAAATGCAAATACTGTATGCCAGGATTCCAAAGAGAATCATCTTGATATTACCTATTTTTCTAATAAAGTAGCCTGACACCAATGAAGGTAGGAACATAGCAACAATGTGGCTTTGAATTACCCATTTGGTATCTTCAAGCGAATGACCATCCATCACATGCATACTCACTGGTGTTGCCGTCATGATGAAGCTCATGATTGCATAACCGACAGCTGCACTTGCTACTGCTACCAGAAAAATTGGCTGACGTATGATGGTTGCAAGTGATCTTCCATCATTGGAGTTGGCCTCTTCTGTTTGCACGGTGTTCTTGTAGAATAGAATAGCTATTAAACCAGATGCAAACAATCCCCCCAACAAAAGGAATGAGCCAACATAC
>JANQST010000371.1 GCA_028279155.1 Cyclobacteriaceae bacterium | reverse complement strand
CAATGGGGCACCTGCTCCGCCATCTTCAAGAATTTGTTCGAGTGCATCGCTGATTCCATCTCCATCATTGTTTCCATCATCGTCACTACCACCATCCAGGAATGGATCGTTTACATCATTCGGATTGGTGCCATTCAATACTTCATAATAATCAGGTACGCCATCACTGTCTGTATCTGTATCTAAACTTGGATCAGCTGCCCCTCCTTCGCTAGTTATCAATGCTTCCAGTCCATCCGGAATACCGTCGCTATCGGAATCATTGCTTCCTCCAGATGTAGGGGAGTTAGCTGAAAATGGATCTGTTCCATCATCAACTTCAATGTGATCGGAAATACCATCTCCATCAGTATCAGTTACCACCGTTACAGGTGCTGTAGCTCCATTCGTTATTAAAATGCTTTCCAAAGCATCACTTATTCCATCTCCCGCTATTCCAGTTGCATCATTTGTATCTGTGCCTCCTGCTCCACCGCTTACCGGGTCATTTCCATTATTATGATCTGTACTGTAGGCAGACTCAAAATAATCAGGAATACCGTCGGTATCCGTATCTGTTGAAAGATTAATCGTGGTTCCTAATCCAAAATTCGTGGCACTAGTAAAGTCCACACCGGAGAAGGTTACGACATCAGATGCAAAAGATTGAGCAGAATATGTTCTGAGTACACCATCACTGAAATCAGCGTTCCCATCAATTATCAATGTGAAGTCAGTAGGGTTCTTAGCTCCGTATCCCAATCCTGTTAAGTCCATTGCTACAGTAACAGTTCCTATATCATTGGTCTCATTCACTCCCCAAATTCGAGTTACACGCATCCCGACACCAGGAGGAACGGTTGCAGAAGTTTCACCCGTACCACCATCATCATTACCCCAAACAACAAAGTCACCACTAGCAAGACTTGTTGGATTGCTTACAGTTACAATGGCATCTGAATTGTTGCTGGTTCCGCTAGATTGTGAAAATGCATAGGTGGAATTTGATCCTACTCCAGCAATGTCATTGCTGTAAGCGCTTGCACTGTAGATAGATGTACCACTATTATAGGTATAGTTCAATGATGAAATATCAAGTGTGATCCCATATTTGAGTCCCAAATAAGATTCCACGTCTCTCCTATCTGTAGCAGACAATGCTGAAGTATAAACCAGAATTTCAGCTACACCTCCGTTAATTGAGGTAGTTGCATTGCCTCTATCATTTCCAATAAAATAGTTATGCGTGGCATTTGAAAGGTTACTTACGAATACTCTGGAGTGCAATTCATAGTTGGTAGGCCTCGCCTGAATAGTCATATCAGCAACAGTTGCGCCATCAACAAAATTGGCACCATTTCTTACGTCAGCAGGAGTATTGGACGCATCAAAAACGTTTGTCCCATCGCTGTCTCCCGCACCAATTCCCGTTCCATCGCCATTATCATCATTAGTAAATGGGGTAGTATCAAAGTCTGTTGAAACATCATTGTAGACAACAAAGATCGATCGCGGATTCAGATTAGCATTGCTGATAAGATCCAAATAGGTATCTCCATCGTCGAATGTGACAACTGGATTTCCATTCACCTGATTGGTACTATAGGTTGGTCGGATTGCAAAAGTTCCTTGACTGATGTCGTTGTTATTGCCACTCTGATCTCTCCAGAACTCAATTAAATCGTTGTTTTCAGCTGCATTTGCATTTGCCTCTTCTACTTCCACATCAGCCTTGAGCCATAACGTTAACCCAGTCACATCTGGTTGAGACGGTAAGGCTAAAGTAAATCGATCACCATCCGTGAAGCTTACACCTGTAAACGTTAATGTATCATTGGCCAACGATGAAGCTGCAACCGAAGAAGTGATGGTTGAGAAATCATCAGCATTATTCAAGAGCAATGAGTACAATGAGGCTGTTTGTGGTCGCTCGCTGAAATTGGTAATACCTCCCGTGTAAATTTTAACAGTTACGGTACCAGGACTGCCAGTGACTGCCACCCTCCACTCAGCAGGCAAACGTTCATCAAATGAGGCGGGCTTCTCATTCGTATCAGGAGTTGTTTTGCTACCTCCAGTGTCTCCGTCATATCCCCAAATCAGGTATTCATCATCATCGAGATCTGAAAGGCCTTCCATTTTCACAATGGCACCTGTGTTTTGAGAAACCGATTGTGTTTGATCCAACCCGTAATCCAAATGTTTTCCTAGCCCGGCAATATCAAAGTCATGTCCTGTGTAAGTGAATAGATCGGTTCCATCAGCTGTATAGTTTTCACTTGAAACATCAAGTGTTACTCCATACTTCAGCGCTAAATAGGATTCAACATCTCTTCTTTGTGCTGTTGTCAACCGTGAACTGTAGCTCAAAACCTCTGCCACCATTCCTGAATAAGGTCGATCATCATCAAAATTGTCCCCTATTCTGAATGGATTATCTGTTAAATCAGCGTGTGTTCCGGCTGTGGTTTCTGTATAGGCCGTTCCATTGGCGAACATTTCCTGAGCAGTAGGACTTGCGTCGGCATTGTTTCGAACATTGAATACAATCACATTGTCATTAGAAATGGTGGTTGGTGTGATTGCCGAAATATCGTAATTATCCGTTTCTAACGTTTGGCCAAACAAGTCATTACCTATAAAATTCTCATCTCCGATAAAGAACCCACTTTGTGCCTGTGTTTCAAAACCAATTACATAGGCATTGGTCGTAGAATTTGTAATTGCGTTGTCAGGCTTTAGAACCAAGAAATATTCTTCTGTATAAAACCCATCTAGTGTTTCAAGATTATCTCCATCAAATTGAAGTGCATCGTTGAAGTTTATCGCGTTGCTCACCAATGTTGGTTGATTGGCAGAAGCACCCTGTAATACATCATTACTATTCCCACTTTGATCTGCCCAATTGCTGACCAACCCTCCGGAAGAGGTTATGCCTTCATCTGCTCTGAACCAAATAGATAGTGCATTGGACCCCCCGGGTGATGTTGTTTGAATATCACCACCTATGGTGAAGAAATCTCCATCTGTAAAATCAACCCCGGTAAATGTTACAATATCACGTCCATCCACATTCGAAACAGTCCCAGAACTGTTTACACTTCCTTGCGTATCAAAATCGTCCGGAACAGTATTTCCAGATGCCATTGTAATAAGATTGATCGTGGAATTGGAAATATCCATACCCAAAGCGGTAACATCGAATGATACAGTAACAGTACCTACTCCATCTCCTCCAGTCTCATCAACTGTCCACACTTTTTCCAACATTTCAATAACCCCAGGAGGAACATTTGCAGTGGTAAACGTATTCGCATTTCCGTTATTTCCCCAGAGAAGATACTCACCGTCCTCCAGATCAGAAGGGCTTTCCATTCGAACAATAGATCCTGAATTAACACTCTTAGAACTCGTTTGATTTAGCGAGGAAGAAGCATTGATTCCTATCCCTGCAATATCACTTGAATAACCGGTTGCACTGTAGATAGCTGCACCTCCTGCCGTATAGTTTTGGGCTGTTATG
>JANQST010000178.1 GCA_028279155.1 Cyclobacteriaceae bacterium | reverse complement strand
AAGGCCAACGGGGTTAACTATGAGTGGATTCGGGAGGTTTACGGTGATGGTTCTTCAAAAACCACCTGGTTCCATACAACACCTGACAATTTTACTGGTTCAGGTGCCACTCAAGATCGGTCCTGGATGCGCTCAAAACCTAAGCTTGTCCGGCTATATGATAAAAATGGAAGTGAGGTCAAGAGAGAAGAGTTTGGCTATTCATTGATACGCCAGCATGAATACCTCGGAGTGATCATCTCTAAAGTGATTAAATCAAAAACACCATTTTATCCAGAGTATCACACGATCCAGCATAAGGACGTTTCATTAATGTCGGATTGGGCCAGGCTGGACAGCATTGTGACGACTGATTTTTTCCCATCTGGTAACCTAGTCACAAAACAGGAATTTGACTATTTCCGTCCTGATGTACATATACAGTCAGGGGCTGTAAAAACAACCTTTCCGGATGGAACACAAAGAACCCAGGTTACACTATACCCGCTTGATATAAATGCTTCACTCCCTGGTGGAGATTTACGAGATAATTTTTTCTTGAGTCCAATAGAATCCATCACTTATGACCCCGACAAGAACAAGATTATAAGCGGTAGTCGAATGCAGTACGCCTCTCATGGAGAGCTGGAATTTCAATGGAACCTAGATTCGGAAGATGGTATTTCTTACTCTGGATTTGTATTTTCTACAGGACACTCGGATCCGGGACTTGCCGGTGTATCCTACTTTGACAATGTAGCTTACGGAGAAGCTGAGATAGAAATTGAATCCGTTAATTTCAGGACTCAGACACTAAAGCCCCGATCTGGAATTCCAGTGACCTACCTCTGGAGTTACAATGCCAGATATCCGGTAGCAGAACTCAGAAACATCACCTTTGATCAATTACTTGATCTGACGAATCAAAGTACGATAACCAACCTTGAAAATTCTACTGATAGTGGTCAGATAAAAACCTTTCTCGAAACTATAAGAGATCAGCTATCATTTCAAGTGCAGATGACTTCCTACTTGTACAAAGAAGGAATAGGTGTAACGGAAATTATAGATCCAAATGGATTCTCTACCTACTTCAATTATGATGGAATGGGAAGACTAGTGTCTGTCCAGGACGATGATGGAAACCTTTTAACTAGTCATGAATACCTCTACGCACTTGAGACTAACTAATCACCTAAAACTTAACAAATGAAGACGATCAAAATCATTATTAAGATAGCCGTACTTTGTGTCTTATTCCTTTTTGCTTCAAAAGGATATGCCCAGTGCTCATGTCCACCCAATGCTCCGGCTGGTGAGTGTCAAACATTTTATCGTGATAACGATGGTGATGGCAAAGGGGATCCAAACGTAACAGTCTATTGTATTGATGCGCCCTCCGGATATGTGAGCAATTCAAACGATTGTAACGACAATGATAGCTCCAATGCATGTGAGGGAGGCAGTGGAGGGTCAGGTGGAGGGTCAGGCTGCACAAAAAAAACCTGGTATGTGGATAATGATAACGATGGCTATGGTGCAAACTCTTCCTCCTCATATCATCAGGGTTTACCTTCAGGAGAATTGGGTGCTGTAGCTGTCAGAAGTTGTACTAAACCTTCTGGACCCATCAACTATGTGCTTAACAGGGATGATTGTAACGATCTATCTAGTGGCACACATATGAAGACTTTTTATAGGGATGCCGATGGGGATGGCTTTGGAGTAACGAGCAATACAGTAGTCGCTTGCGATAACCCTGGTGGTGGATGGGTAACTCAGTCAGGAGATTGTAACGATGACCCTAATAATAATGGGAGTACCTATAATCCAGCAACACGTTGGTACCTGGATGCTGATAGAGATGGACATGGTCATTCATCAGCCTCATATATATCTTCTTGTACTCGACCTTCCTCAGATTACTTTCTTAATAGTGAGTTAACAACACTATCGGGTGATTGCAATGATGGAAATGCCAGTTTGAATGTACTTAAAACATGGTATCGGGATTTTGATGGTGATGGTTATGGAAGTTCATCAAATACAACACAAAATTGTTCGCAACCTGCGGGTTATGTAGCCAATAGCAGTGATTGTAATGATTCAGATTATGAGCAGCAACCAGGAGCAGTCTGGTATGAAGATGCAGATTTGGACGGATATGGGAATCCTCATGGTGCAACAAGAACTCAATGTTCTAAGCCAGGAGTTTCAGGTGATACGCAATGGGTATCAAATGATGGAGATTGTGATGATACAGTTCCCGGAGGACCACCGTATTGGTACCTCGACGAGGATGGAGATGGTTTGGCGGGAAATAGGACAGTGAGACAATGTGATCGTCCATCGAATGGATATACAACTTCAGAAGATTGTGACGATAGTGATCCCAATAAAGGTGCGGCTATACGTTGGTATATTGATCGTGACCGTGATGGCTTAGGGGCAAATAAGGCTTCACTAAGAAATTTAACATACCCACAACATGAATTTGGCGACTTTGAAATAGTTCAATGCACCAAACCCACTGGGTTAGACTACCCCTACGTCGAAAACAATGATGATTGCTACGATGTGCCAGATGGAGGCACAGGTAGTGAGGGACCAGGACTTTTAACCTACTATTTTGATCAGGATCTTGATGGATGGGGAGTGACTGAACAGGCTCAACAATTTTGTAACCCGCCTGGCGTCAACTGGTCACTAAAAAAGGATGATTGTAATGATGACCCCAACAACAATGGTTTCCTTGAACATCCCGAAACAAAATGGTACAAGGATACAGATGGTGACAGATATCCATTTGCTTCTTACATTCAGGATTGTGAAAAACCGGGGAATGATTACCATCTGGAAGGTTATTTCATTTTGCCATTAGTTGCAGACTGTGATGATGAAGATCCCCTCGAAAAACCAGGAATGGTTTGGTACGCAGATCTGGATGGCGATGGGTATAGTTCGGGTTATACATTGACTGACTGCCGCCGACCAGAAGGCTACTATGCCCCTGAAGAGCTTATTCAATTATCAGATGATTGCAACGACAATCCTGATAATAATGGCAAAAAGATTCATCCCGATACCAAATGGTATGCCGATGTGGATCAAGATGGTTATCCAGCTGCAGGATTTATTGAAGATTGTGAAAAACCTTCTGATGATCATTACCTGGCCTCTGAGCTGACTTCATTGGAAGTTGATTGTGATGATGGAGATGTACTAGAAAAACCGGGAGCCATCTGGTATAGAGATGCAGATCGAGATATGTATGGAAATGGTATATCTGTTGAACAATGTACACGTCCTAACAACCATTTTGCTGCTAGCGAACTTGCCCAAACTGGCGGAGATTGTGATGATAACGATAAGGATGAGAAACCTGGAGCAGTATGGTATAAGGATAAGGATGGAGATCGATATTCTGATGGCACATCGGTGATTCAGTGTGAGCGTCCCGCTGACTTTTTTGTTGAGTCTGAATTGATTGCAACATCGGGTGATTGCGACGATGATGATTCAGAAAAAAAGCCCGGAGCAAACTGGTATGCTGATTTTGATGGAGACGGGTTAGGAGATCCGAGCAATACTTTCCAGGGGTGCGAACCTCCTGCAAATTTTGTTACCAACGGCAATGATAGTTGTCCAACACGCTGGGGAACAAATAATGGTTGTCCTGTTCTTGGGATCAACTATATCAAAACTCGAAGTGCAAGAATTTCTGGGGTAGCACTTCCGGATATTTCCTCCAGACCTTACCAGGAAGTCAGTTTATCCACTTCCTATTTTGATGGATTAGGAAACGTTACCCAACAGGTAGTTCGTGCAAATTCTCCAAGAGCACAAGATGTAGTTGCTCCAACTGAATATGATGAATTGGGACGAGTAGAAAAAGAGTATCTGCCTTATGTCTCGTCAACAACAGATGGCTCCTTTCAACCCAATGCATTAAGTGAAAACTACAGCGAAAGCGACCAATTCACTTTTTACCAAATCACTTCAGGAATCGAAAATGATCCGATTCCTTATGCACAAAAGAAATTTGACGGATCGCCACTAAGTCGAGTAGTTGAGCAGGCAGCTGCAGGCTCTGATTGGCAACTAGGAGATAAATCCATCAAATTCAATTTCAAAGTAAACGAGATTGGAGATGACGTTGTCCGTTTCAATTGGAATCAACTGAAAACACAGGGAGTAGCTCATTTTTCGGTAGGACAACTCATGAAAAATGAGGTAATAGATGAAGATGGAAAAAGCACTATTGAGTACTCAAACCAGCGCGGGCAAGTACTGCTCAAAGAATCTAAGGTGGAGGTCAATCTCTGGGCAAGAACCTATTATGTCTATGACGATTTAGGTCAATTGCGTGTGGTTATACCACCAGAAGCAGCAAAGAATTTGACCAATAATTTTTTTGGGAAATCACAAATTGAACGTCAATCCTTCCTAGATACCTGGACCTTCCAGTACAAGTATGATGATCGCAGACGAATGATTGAGAAAAAAGTGCCTGGTGCTGATGAAATCATCATGGTTTATGATTCTCGAGATCGTCTGGTACTTACACAGGATGGCAATCAACGCGACCCTTCAATCGGAGGTGGTGTAGAATGGACGTTTACCAAATACGATGAGCTAAACAGACCAATAATTACGGGCATCATGTCTGACATCCCTACAATTGTAGAAGATGTTAAGAATCATGCGATCCCGTCTGAACAGTTTAATGGGCCGGCAACTCAAACACATCAATATACAAATGTTGCTTTTCCAGCAGAAAGTTCGGGGCTAATTAAAGAGTATTTAACCATTACCTACTATGACCATTATGACTTTAGAACAGGAAGTGATTTGTCTGGTACATGGTATAACCGGCCGATTGAACTTCAGGAGGAAGACGATTATCATATTCGTCCCCGCTTCAATGGCAGAGTTAAAGGACAAGTGACCGGTACCTTAACCAAACACTTGAATACAGACGATTTTTTGACAACAATTTCTTACTACGATGATAGATACAGAGTCATTCAAGTGGTTAGTGAGAATCATCTGGGAGGCATAGATGTCATCAGCAATCAGTATGATTTTACAGGCGGATTAAGGAAGACTTTAAGCGAACATGATAATGGTTCTACCACAACAAAAATTTTTACTGAGTATGAATATGATCATGCCAACCGCCTTAAGGATGCGTATCACACAATTGATGATGGAACGAGAGTACATCTGTACTCCAATGAATACAACGAGCTTGGCGAACTGATCAAGAAAAAGCTTCATGGATCGACTGAGGATACATCGTTTGCTCAATCCATCGACTATGAATACAACATTAGAGGCTGGCTCAAATCGATCAATGAGTCGGGTTTGCCCGGATCTGTGAAGACGCCGGACCCGGACGATCTGTTCAGTCTTGAACTGATCTACAATTCATCAATCCAAGGTTTAACTAACAACTAATCACCATGACTCAAGAAAACAAAGCATTCCAATTGATGAAATCTATAATGTACGGGGTTTGCATACTTATTGCATCAGCGACCACCGCACAATTCGGTCCTGGTGATGGTCCAACACCAATTGAAGATCCAGGTGGTGGAGGCGGTGGAGGTGTTAGTGTTTCGTTTACTGGGCCAGGTAACGCCAATGTAAATGACTATGATTATTACTATGTAAGCGTTAGCGGAGGTTATCATTCGTCAACTTCATACTATGTGAACGGAGGCTCAATTGTTAGCCAAAATAAGACGAGAGTAAGAGTACGATGGACTTCAACAGGTACTCGCTATGTAAGGGCGAATATTAGAGTGGGTTCAGTCAACTACACCAAATACAGGTATGTCAGTGTTTCATGTCCAACATTATATCCAGGAAGCATTACCAATGCACAAACTGTATGTTACAATGGCAACCCATCTACCATAGGTAATTCATCATCTGCCTCAGGAGGATCTGGAATAAGCTACCAGTGGCAGTTTTCTAACAACGGCTCAAATGGATGGACGAACGTTTCGGGTGCTACGAGTTCAACCTATAATCCACCAGGTAATCAGACTTCAACTAAATATTATCGAAGAAGAGCTAAATCCTGTGGACAGACGAAATACACCAACAATATTAAAATCACAGTACAACCAAATATTACTGTCTATCCAATTAATGGTGGTGGAAATATATGTAGTGGAAGCTCTGCCCAGATAGCTATTAGTGGATCGCATCCACTAGTATACTACCAGGTAAAAAGAAATGGATCAAATTATGGTGCTGCAAAGAAAGGCACTGGTGGTACAATGAGCCTTGGAAACTATACCCAATCTGGTACTTATACTGTAGTAGGTAAAATAGGTAGTTGCTCTAAATCAATGAGTGGAAGTGTAACTATTAATGTGAGTCCTGTTTCCAATAAAGGGTCGATTAGTACCGCTTCCAGTCGATGTGGAACTGGAACTCATTCTTTCTCTTTATCGGGGCACACTGGGACCATTCAACGATGGCAAATGAGATACAAGAATGGATCAGGAAGTTGGACTGGATGGAGTTTGATCACTGAGACAGACAACGTCACTACTGTGAGCCCCACACTCTCTCATTGGAGTGGAGGTAATAGGGTTTATGAAGTGAGAGCCCTCGTGAAAAGTGGAGTATGCGGTGCAACCTACGCCTATAAACAGACTACTGTATATCCTAACCTTGCAGGTGGTTCTATTTCAGGAAATCAAACCATCTGCTACAATGGAAATCCATCTAACCTTGGAAATTCTTCTGCGGCCTCTGGTGCAAATGGCTCATATACTTATAAATGGCAGTATTCCGCTAATGGTACTTCTGGTTGGACCAATATTAGTAGTACAAACAGTACTTCATATAATCCTCCGGCGGGACTAACTTCTACCAGATGGTACAGAAGGAGAGTAACTTCGTGCACGCAAACTGCCTATTCTAATACAATTAAAGTAACTGTTAACCCAGCATTAAATGCGGGTGCTATAAATGGAGCTAAGTCTATTTGTTATAATGCCTCGGCTGGAATACTTGGTAATAGTACGAATGCCTCCGGGGGTGGAAGTGGATTGAAATATCAATGGCAATCTTCTACTGATGGATCCAATTTTACAAACATAAGCGGAGCCACGAGTACAGCGTATAGTCCGGGAAATTTGACGTCCTCCAGGTGGTATCGCAGGGGAGCTTCAACTACCACCTGCAATTGGGTCTATACCGGTAGTGTTAAGGTTACCGTAAATTCCGACTTGGTTGCCGGTGCTATCAATGGGGCCAAAACAATTTGTCACAATACATCTGCGGGTACACTAGGTAGTGCTACAAATGCCTCAGGAGGAGGAAGCGGATTAAAGTACCAATGGCAGTCATCTACTGACAATTCAAGTTTCACCGACATCAGTGGAGCCACAGGGTCCAATTATAGTCCGGGAAATTTAAGTGCTACTCGATGGTATCGACGAGGTGCTTCTACTACAACTTGTGACTGGGAGTATACAGGAAGTGTCCAAATTACAGTTACTTCAGATTTAATTGTTGGTGCCATTAGCGGTACAAAAACAATTTGCTACAACGCTTCGGCAGGCACGCTTGGAAGTAGCATAGATGGATCA
The DNA here is from genome assembly GCA_028279155.1 of Cyclobacteriaceae bacterium. Lineage (GTDB taxonomy): Bacteria > Bacteroidota > Bacteroidia > Cytophagales > Cyclobacteriaceae > Ekhidna. The sequence goes on along the minus strand of JANQST010000178.1, from coordinate 482 downwards.
GGTGGAGGAAGCGGCCTGGCGTACCAGTGGCAATCTTCTGCAGATGGGTCAAGTTTTACCGATATTAGTGGTGCTACTAATTCATCTCACAGTCCCGGTAGTTTAACTGCGACACGTTGGTATCGAAGAGGGGTTTCGACCAATTCATGCAGTTGGGAATACACAAGCAGTGAAAAAGTAACTGTTCTACAGGATTTGCAAGAAGGAAGCATAAGTGGTGATCAAACACTTTGTTACGGTGAAAATCCAGCTCAAATTACCAGCACGACAGATGCAAGCGGTGGAACTAGCCGAACTTATACCTGGGAGAAATCTACAGTTGGTGCCAATACTGACTTTGAAGCTATAAGTGGAACCAATACTGCCGCCTACACTCCTCCTGTGACAAACGAAACAACCTGGTATCGCAGAAAAGTGACTTCAGGGGCTGGTTGCGGTGAAGAATACACCACCGCTGTTAAAATAGAATACTATGGCGATTT
>JANQST010000344.1 GCA_028279155.1 Cyclobacteriaceae bacterium | reverse complement strand
TTGGCATGATCCAATTTCTGGATTCAATTTTTCTCAATTATTTCCTGTGGCGTAGCCACAAAAAAAGCCCGACGGTAATCCGACGGGCCTTTTCAGTTATTTTTGTTAACTACAGCATCATCTTCCTACCTCTTCGAGAGAGAAGTTGTAATGATGAAAGTGATGATGTAGTCTTTTTGTTTTCATTTTCTTGTGATGCGAATATAGTATGCTCTTTTAAATTTCAAACTATGCATCAAATCTTCGAGCCACTTCATCCCAGTTGATTACATTGAAAAAGGCATTAATGTAATCCGGACGTCTATTTTGATAGTTCAAATAGTAGGCGTGCTCCCAAACATCCAATCCAAGTATAGGTGTTCCACCACAGCCAACACCAGGCATCAATGGATTGTCCTGGTTGGCAGAAGAACAAACATCAAGAGATCCGTCTGCTTTCTTGCAAAGCCAAGCCCATCCGCTTCCAAATCTTGTTGCTGCGGCCTTTGTGAAAGCTTCTTTGAATTTTTCAAATGAGCCAAAAGCCGAGTTGATTGCATCAGCCAAAGCTCCTGAAGGCTCTCCACCTCCGTCCGGACTCATGACTGTCCAGAACAAAGAATGATTGTAATGTCCGCCTCCATTGTTTCGGATAGCTGGGATATCAGAGTGATGTCTGCAAACATCATCAATGCTTTTTTCTGCAATAGGCCCACCAGCGGCATTGTTAAGGTTGGTTACATATGCATTGTGATGTTTTCCGTGGTGTATTTCCATGGTTTGAGCATCAATATGAGGTGCCAGGGCATCATATGCATATGGTAAATCAGGTAATTCAAAAGCCATAATTATTTGTAGTTTTTATTCGGTTGTACAATTTGTGATGTGAAATTAACAAAAACCATAGACGATTAGTTTAGAGAAATGTTTGGTTGACCAGGCAATTAAACAACTATTCCCTGAGTTTCTTAAAGAATTTTTTGACCAATGTTTCGCTTTCAGCTGCTAACACACCCTCTTCAACCTTTGTTTTCGGATGGATAATTTTTTTATTAAAAACACGGAATCCGCGCTCCGTGTCTTTTGCGCCAATCACAATTTTTCCAATTTGCGTCCAAAAAAGTGCACCCGCACACATGCTACACGGTTCAAGTGTAACATATAAGGTGCATTCATTTAGGTATTTGGATCCAAGATTATTTTGTGCAGCTGTTACCGCCAGCATTTCTGCATGTGCTGTAGCATCATTCAATCGTTCTACTCTGTTATGATCTTTAGCAATGATTCTATTTTCGCTGATGACAATCGCGCCAACAGGAATTTCACCTTCATCAAAAGCTAGCTGAGCTTCAATCAGTGCTTGCTTCATGAAGTGCTCATCACTAAAAACACTTAATTCTGTCATTTGATCTTGACACTTTGCATCATTTCCTCAGCAACATCTTCCCATTCAAATTGCAGCCTGGCTGGACACCCGAAATTGAAAAGTAAGACCTGATCGTTGAAAGACGTATACTGAATATAGGTGTAGTTGCGTTCACCTCTACCAGATGAAAAAACATTGTCATCACGAACCGTGGACACAAATTCAAAAACAATGAATTCACGACCATTGATTTCTTTTATGCCGTCCTGGATGAATTTGATTTCATCAAACAGGGCATTGACGCTTGCTTTGTAAAAACCATAAACAACTTCTGTATCCTGACTGGTCCACTGCATGGGGTTATCATTGATACTCAATGTTGCATCTTGTGATTCAGTGGAAAATGTGGCAAATGGAATCTTCGAAGAAGCTATTTTCTCCATCCGATCCTTATTGGACATATTGACGAATTCAGAAGAAATCTTCATTGAAATTTCTTCATTAATGTCAACTGGAAAGAGTTTTTGCGAAGAAGCGCTAACTCCGATGAGTAGTAGTATGAGTAGAATTGAAATTCGCATGCTCAAAACTATATAGACTTAAGGATTGAAGATTTTAGATTGTTACGATTTCTTTAGAAAATTTGAATTGTTGTTTTGCAAAATTCATTCAATCCAAAATCGAGTGATTCTTACAATCAAAATCTATCTTTGCGCCTTCTTTTAATCTAACAAGAGAGTAATGCTACGAACGCATACGTGCGGTGAACTAAGAATAGACCAAAAAGGTCAGGAAGTAACGTTATCAGGCTGGGTTCAAAAACAGCGTGACAAGGGAGGAATTGTCTACATTGATCTTCGAGATCGATATGGAATTACTCAGCTCATATTTGAAGAAGGAGTTACCAATCCTGAGCTTATTGAAAAGGCCAAATCTGTCAGCCGGGAATTCGTATTGAATGCCAGTGGAGAAGTGGTCGAACGCTATTCTAAGAATGAAAAGATACCAACGGGAGATATTGAGATCCGGGTTTCGGAACTTAAGATCCTGAATGTTTCAAAAACGCCTCCTTTTACCATCGAGGAAGAGACAGATGGGGGTGAAGACCTGAGAATGCAATACAGGTATCTTGATATTAGGAGGGAAGCAGTTCGAAAAAAGCTTGAATTAAGGCACCAAATGATGTCGAAAGTTCGAGAGTATTTGACTGATGATAAATTCATTGAGGTAGAAACTCCCTATTTGATAAAATCCACTCCAGAAGGAGCACGAGATTTTATTGTGCCCTCACGTATGAATGAGGGAGAATTTTATGCGCTTCCTCAGTCTCCTCAGACGTTCAAGCAATTGCTAATGGTGGCTGGTTTGGATCGTTATTATCAGATTGTAAAATGCTTTCGGGATGAGGACCTAAGAGCTGATCGTCAGCCGGAATTCACGCAGATTGATTGTGAGATGGCTTTTGTTGAGCAGGAGGATGTCCTCAACACATTTGAAGGGATGACGAAGTTTCTTTATAAGGAAATCAGGGATATAGAGCTTGGAGATTTTCAGAGAATATCCTACGAGGAAGCGATGGAAAAATACGGGTCCGATAAGCCTGACTTGCGGTTTGGAATGGAGTTTAATGAGCTGAATGATTTGGTCCAGGGAACGGGATTTGTAGTGTTTGATAGTGCCGAATTGGTTGTTGGGATCAATGCACCAGGTTGTGCTGAGTACTCGAGAAAACAACTGGATGGGTTGACTGATTTTGTGAAAAAACCACAAATAGGAGCTAAGGGACTTGTTTATGTAAAGTGCAACGAGGATGGAAGTTTCAAATCTTCAGTGGACAAGTTCTTTGATCAGGAAGGCCTTAAGGCCTGGGCAGAAAAAATGGAAGCCAAGCCCGGAGACCTTCTACTCGTTTTGGCCGGTGAAAAAGATCAAACGAGAAAGGCACTGAATGAATTGAGACTTGAGATGGGAGAACGGCTTGGATTAAGAGATAAAAATAATGTGGTGCCATTGTGGGTATTGGATTTTCCATTGGTTGAGTGGGATGAGGAAACTGAAAGGTATCATGCCATGCACCATCCGTTCACTTCTCCAAAATCTGAGGATATCGATAAGCTTGATTCAGACCCGGGGAGTGTTAGAGCAAATGCCTATGACCTGGTGATCAATGGTGTGGAAGCGGGTGGAGGCTCCATTCGGATTCATGACCGTGAATTGCAGGCCAAAATGTTCAAAACACTTGGGTTTACAAAAGAGGAAGCAGAAGAGCAGTTTGGTTTTCTTATGGGAGCTTTTGAGTACGGTGCACCACCACATGGAGGCATCGCATTCGGTTTTGACAGAATGTGTGCAATGATGGCTGGAGAAGAGAGTATTCGTGATTTTATCGCATTTCCAAAGAACAATTCTGGAAGGGATACCATGATCGATTCGCCATCCAAAATTTCTACCGAGCAGTTGGCTGAATTGGGCATTGATCTAAATCAGAAAAGCAAATCATAGTATTTAGTACTTTTTGTGTAATTTTTGTGTTAAATAATCACCCATGACCAAGAAATTTTTACTTTACTCTGCGCCATTTTTCTTTTTGTTTGCTGCGCTCTCATTATTTGAGCCATGGCTGTACAGACATATTTTTTCAAGTACATCCATCGACAGGCTTGGGGGGAAAGAATTTCAGATTATTGCTCATAAAGGAGCTTCAGGTCTTGCACCTGAAAACACCATGGCTGCTATTTCCGAAGCGTTGGAACTAGGAGTGGATCAGATAGAAATTGACGTCAGGCATACGTTGGATGAAGAGATCGTGGTTTTCCATGATCAAACATTAGATCGAATCGCAAGAGATACTCTTGGAAATCAGGTCACTGGTGATATTCATGATTACACACTGGAAGAAATCAAGCAGTTTGATGTAGGGTCACATTTCGATTCGAAATTCGCAGATCAGCGGATCCCGACACTCAAAGAAGCATTGGATTCTATCAATGGGCGATGCAAGGTGTTGATTGAGATCAAGCACATGGATCATCCACATTACCACGATTTCGCAGAAAAACTAGTAGAAGTAGTCATGGCAGAAGAAAACGGAGAAGACTGGATCATTCTACAATCGTATGAGCCCAAATACCTTGATGAAGTACATGACCTGGATTCATTGATTCAAACGAAAGCATTAATTATAGGTGAAGACTCAGCACCATTGGTGGCTTTCTATATCGAAACAAGAATGCACATGGGAAGGGCCAAAGAAGGAAACAGAATGCGCGCAATCAATCCGCATTGGGAAACACTCTCCCCGCGCAGAGTCTTCCAGATGCATGCTCAAGGGTTTGAAGTTCACGCCTATCCTGTAAACACCCGGGATGAAATGGTTAAGATGCTAAACGCAGGTGTAGACGGAATCATAACAGATTTTCCGAATATTGCTATTGATCTGAGAAACGAACTTAGTACACTGGAATAGTATCAATTCGCAATTCCTAATTCTTTATTACTTATCCCAATTCGGATAGCCTGGCTGTTCTATATCGGTTCCATCCTTAGCTTCTTCCACCATTTCACGAACATCTTTGAGCAATTCTTTTGCATCAAAAACAATCCCGTCTTTGATGGTGTATTTCACTCCTCCAACACGAGTAACTTCGTTATCCTCAGTCAGTTTGATGGCTCCAGTTCCGTACAAGACTTTGAGGTTTTGCAGCGGGTTTTCTTCAACCAATATCAAATCTGCCAGCTTACCTACCTCAACCGAACCTATTTCTTTGTCCATACCAAGCGCTTCAGCACCATTCAGAGTCGCCGATTTAATGACCTCCATTGGATGAAAGCCCGCTTCTCTTAGGAGTTCAAGCTCCCTGATGTATGCAAATCCATATAGTTGGAAAATAAATCCTGAATCGGATCCAGCAGTGACACGTCCACCCCGGTTTTTGTATTCATTGATGAAGGTCATCCAAAGCTTATAATTTTCTTTCCAGGCCACTTCCTCTTCAGTTCCCCAAAAATGCCAGTAAGAACCATGTGAAATTTTGCTCGGCTGGTAAAACTTCCATAGAGAAGGAAGTGTATAAGCCCGGTGCCAATCAGCGTTTCTCGCCCGCATCAGATCGCGACTTGCTTCGTAAATATTAAATGTTGGATCCAGGGTAAAGTCGAGTTCCAACAATCGATTCATCACTTGATTCCATTTATCGGAATATGGAGGAGCTGCCTGCTTCCAAAGTCTACCTGCTTCTCCAAAGCGATGTTGCTCGTTGTTGTAATTGTAATCAAGAGGATAATCTTGCACCACTCGATCAGTAAAAAGAGCCTCTGGCAAGCCATACCAATGTTCCATTGATGTCAGCCCTGACTCAGCAGAATTAAGCACGTTCCAACGGGCAACACTCAACTGTGCATGATGACAGGCCGATCTAAGCCCAAGTTTCTTGTTTTCTCTCAAAGCCGCATCCATCACCTCGGGGGAGGCGCCAAAAAATTTAATGCCGTCAGCGCCTCTTCGATAATTTGCCCGGACCCAAGAAATAGCTTCGTTAGCATTCGTAATTGGGTTCTTTAATACTTCTGATCCAGTACTCCTTTCTCCGGGAACACTTCGTAGGGTTTTTACATCTGTAAGGTCTTGTCCAAAGGAGGTGTAAGCTAAAATCCGAGGAGCGGTAATCTCATTTCGGGCGCTTCTTTGCTTGTGTCTTAAAACCCAATCAAGCCCATTACCTGCAGATGGGTCTCGAATGGTGGTAATGCCATGTGCCAGCCATAACTTGAATACATACTCTGCCGGCGTCCCTTGACTTGTTCCACCAATATGTCCATGCATATCAACAAAACCCGGAAGAACATACATTCCTTCAGCATCAATTTCCAATCCATTTCCATCAAATTGTGGTCTTCGCTCTTCATTTATTTCCACTCCAGGATATCCAACCACTCGAACTTGTGTAATCACATTTTTCTCAACTACAATATCAACTGGTCCGATTGGCGGTGCGCCATTTCCGTTGATTAACATCGCTCCTCGTATGATCAATTGATCAAAGGGACCTTGACCTTCAGTCCGGGTTGGAGCAGGTGTTATTTGTGCAAAAAGGGTGATGGCTATCAGGAAAAACAAGAACGTGCTAACAGGTTTTTTCATGGGTTTATTGAATTTCAAAATCCTTCTATTTGATTGCGGAGACTAAGTTATTAAGCCGAGTATTAGCTGCAATTCATTAGTTGGTGTAATATTGTCGACTTCTAAGCCGTTAAAAATAAACAAACTAATCCCAAAGCCATGGCTCTCACCCCCTCGACCATGATGCCCCTTGGAACAGAGGCACCAGAATTCAATCTTAAGGATGTAATATCTGACAAAAGCATGTCTCTCGCTGACGTAAAAGGAGAGGAAGGATTGGTGGTCATGTTCATTTGCGCGCATTGTCCGTATGTGAAAAACATTGAAGAGGAACTGGGAATTGTAGCCAGACACTATCAACACTTAGGGGTTGGATTCGTAGCAATTTCTTCCAACGATGCAGAAAACTATCCGGAAGACAATCCTGAAGGTTTGAGACTTCAAGCAGAAAAACACGGCTTTCATTTCCCTTATCTCTATGATGAAAGTCAAGAAGTAGCACAAGCATACGATGCAGCTTGCACTCCTGATTTTTACCTTTTTGACTCGGATCTTAAGTGTGTCTATCGAGGGAGGTTTGATGCAAGTACCCCAGGGAACAATGAACCGGTCACTGGCGAAGACCTTAGTGCGGCCATAGATGCCTTGATTGATGGCCAGCCCGTACTTGAGGAACAATTACCAAGTATGGGTTGTAATATTAAGTGGAAATAGTATTACACGACTTTTCAGTTGATTTATAGCTAGGGCACATTTCAATCTCCCTTTGTCATTGTGTAAATTGCGCTTCCATTTAATGACATGAGCGTACAGAAAAACATTAAAGTGGTTACCACCCACCAACTTCAGGAAATGAAGTCCAATGGTGAAAAAATAACCATGCTTACGGCCTATGATTACTCCATGGCCAAGATCATTGATCAATCCGGGATTGATGCAATACTGGTCGGAGACAGTGCTTCAAATGTGATGGCTGGAAATGAAACAACCTTACCAATCACATTGGATCATATGATCTGGCATGCCACCTCGGTGGTTAAAGCTGTTAAAAGAGCCTTGGTGATCGTTGACGTTCCCTTTGGTAGCTATCAGGGAAGCTCCTCTGAAGCCTTGCGGTCTTGCATCAGGATCATGAAAGAATCAGGAGCTCATGCGGTTAAGATGGAAGGTGGACTTGAAATCAAAGAGAGTATTGAGCGTGTTCTTTCAGCTGGAATCCCCGTGATGGGACATTTGGGACTAACCCCTCAATCCATTTACAAGTTCGGAACCTATACTGTCAGAGCAAAAGAAGAGGCAGAGGCCAAAAAACTATTGGAGGATGTTAAGCTCCTTGAAGAGCTTGGCTGTTTTGGAGTGGTCTTAGAAAAAATCCCTTCCAAACTTGCAAAACAGGCTTCAAAGTCCGTTTCCATTCCCATGATTGGAATTGGTGCAGGCCCGGATGTAGATGGACAAGTATTGGTCGTACATGACATGCTTGGTATTACCCAAGATTTTAAACCCCGATTTTTACGACAATACGCAGATCTGAACAAAGTCATGTCAGATGCTGTTAAGAACTACGTTTCCGACATTAAATCCAAAGATTTCCCCAACGAAAAAGAGAGTTATTAAACCTACCCCAAAAGAACGAACAGAATTCAATGGCTAAAATTATTTACACACATACCGACGAAGCTCCGGCTTTGGCAACACAATCTTTTCTTCCTATTGTTAATGCATTCACATCATCAGCTGATGTCAATGTTGAAACAAGAGATATTTCCTTGGCAGGTAGAATTTTAGCAAATTTCTCTGATCACCTGAATGAAGACCAAAAAATTGGAGATGCGTTGGCTGAGCTCGGTGACTTAACGAAAAAACCTGAAGCCAACATCATAAAGCTCCCAAATATCAGTGCTTCGATTCCGCAGTTAAAGGCTGCAATCAAAGAGTTACAATCGCAGGGGTATGGCTTACCTGATTATCCTGATGAGCCAAGTTCTGATGAAGAAAAAGAAATAAAGTCAAGATATGACAAAGTAAAGGGGAGTGCTGTGAACCCCGTTTTGCGAGAAGGAAATTCTGATAGACGAGCCCCGCGGGCAGTAAAAGAATATGCCAGAAAACACCCTCACTCAATGGGAGCATGGAGCTCGGATTCAAAATCACATGTGTCAAGCTTAAGCGATGGTGACTTCTTTGGGAGTGAACAATCTGTAACCGTTTCAGAGGCAGGCACCGCTACAATTAAGTTCGTTGGGAATGATGGGAATAGCTCGACCCTTAAGGAAAACATTGCATTGCAAGCAGGAGAGATCATCGATGGTTCCAGAATGAACAGGAGCATGCTTATTTCTTTTTTTGAAAAGGAAATTGAAGCTGCCAAGCAAGAGGATGTTTTGTTTTCAGTTCATCTGAAAGCTACTATGATGAAAGTATCCGATCCAATCATTTTTGGAGCTGCTGTTTCAGCTTATTTCAAACCTGTTCTTGAGAAACATCAGTCTACACTGGATGAAATAGGATTTAATCCCAACAATGGTATCGGTGATCTTTATACAAAGATCCAGAACCTATCGCCTGAGAAAAAAGGTGAGATTGAAGCTGATTTGGACGAATGTTATGCCAACCGACCTGATATGGCCATGGTGAATTCAGACAAAGGAATTACCAACCTACATGTACCAAGTGATGTGATTATCGATGCTTCAATGCCAGCCGCTATCCGGACTTCAGGTCAGATGTGGGGGCCAGATGAAAATCTAAAGGACACAAAGTTTGTCATTCCAGATCGTTCATATTCTGGAGTCTATCGTGAGACCATTGATTTTTGCAAGAAAAATGGAGCGCTCGATCCGACAACTATGGGAAGTGTATCCAATGTGGGACTGATGGCGCAAAAAGCAGAGGAGTATGGCTCTCATGATAAAACGTTCCAAATGCAAGGAGATGGAAAGGTGCAGGTGGAAGATGCGGCAGGCAACCTACTAATGGAGCATGAAGTAGAAGAAGGGGATGTTTGGAGAATGTGCCAGGTTAAAGATGCACCAATAAAGGATTGGGTGAAACTAGCAGTGAGCAGGGCTAAAGCCACGAACACTCCTGCGGTTTTCTGGCTAGATAAAAATAGAGCTCACGATCGTGAGTTGATAGAAAAAGTCAACGTCTACTTAAAGGATCATGATACGACTGGGTTGAAGATAAGTATTCTAGCACCAGTAGAGGCTACTCGATTCTCACTTGAAAGAATCATTGAAGGAAAAGACACCATCTCCGTGACAGGCAATGTGCTAAGGGATTACTTAACTGACCTTTTCCCGATCCTAGAAGTTGGTACAAGTGCCAAAATGCTATCCATTGTTCCATTAATGAACGGTGGTGGATTATTCGAAACGGGGGCAGGAGGATCAGCTCCAAAGCACGTTCAACAATTTGTTGAAGAAGGCCATCTACGTTGGGATTCACTTGGCGAGTTTTTAGCGCTAGCAGTATCCCTCGAGCATTTAAGCAACAACTTTGATAATCCAAGAGCAAAGGTTCTGGGCGTTGCATTAGATGATGCTACTTCAAGGCTGTTGGATGAAAATAAATCACCATCCAGAAAGGTGAATGAAATTGATAATAGAGGGAGCCATTTCTATCTAGCTATGTATTGGGCAGAAGCTTTGGCAAATCAGGAAGATGATCAGGAGCTTAAGGCCAAGTTCGGCCCAGTTGCTCAACAACTCAAGGAAAATGAAGCTCAGATCAATGAAGAACTCATTGCTGCTCAAGGATCTCCCGTTGATATTGCAGGATATTATCAGCCGGATTCGGAAAAGGTGTCACTAGCAATGAGACCAAGCAGCACATTAAACGCTATTGTCGATGCTATTTAAGTAACTCATGGCTCAAGATCCCTCAAAACATATTGCACAATTACTGACCTCCAAATCCGGAGCTAAGCAGATTACTTATCGAAATATTTGCAATACGTTCAAGTCCCTGAAAAAGGAAGCCCAAAAAGTCATTGCAAACATCAATGCTAAGACGGACGGCAAAGACAAAGACATTGTTTTATCTGTTGAGGAAATCAGTAAGCATGAATTTCATGTAAAAGTTGCTGGCGATTTATTGGTCTTTTTCCTTCATACCAATATCATCACTTTGAGCGACGACTATTCTTATAACAAAAGTGATTACGTTCAGGAGAATCCGCTTCGAAAATATCTTGGACAAATCAATGTATATAATTTCATGTCTGACTCACTCAAATACAATCGTGTGAATGATCCGGGCTACCTCGTCTCGAGATTAATGGTGAATTTTGAAAATCGATTCATCGTTGAAGGGGATGGTCAGATTAATTTCATGTTTGAAAGTGTTTCTAATAAAGAACTTGAACCAACCGATCTGAACATCCTGATTCAACTGATAATAACCCAGGCAGTGGAAAATGATCTCGTAGCCCCTCCTTTCCAAAAGATAAGAGGGCTGACGCTTCAGCAAAAAATAGCTAAAACAGAAGTATTAGGTGCTGGTAATAAGATTGGATTTCAGATGAAGTCGCAACAGGAAGCGAAATAAATGCTTCTATCTTTTAGGGCTACTACTCGATAGCTACAAACCCCAGTACATTATTGTTTTCAAGTCCAGTACGGATGATGTGGATGGCATTTAAATGATCCGCATAAAATATGTAGGCATCAATGTCGAAAAAACCTGGCACACAAGAGATACTTTTTTTGTTGTTTACCCGATAGAGTCCAAACTGAAATTCATCAACTGTTCCGATTGATTCACCAATAAACGGGTTGCTGTTTTCCAATAACTGGCATCCGTGTTGGACAAGCTGGACATCAGCAGGACGATCAAGAAAGATAGTGTCGTTTCCATAGAAGAAGAGAAATTCTGAATTGAACCGCTGGGGGACCAAAACATATCCGTTCATTGGGAAAATTGCATGTTCAGTGGTTCTTTCTCGAGTACTACCAGGAGAATAGCTTTCCTGGAGAAATAATGAATCGTTTCTGGTGATTACTTCTATCAAGAGTGTATCCCCAGTGAATTGAAAGTTCTCAGAGCAGCTGCTTTCGTACAAAACATATTTTGACTGATTGCCAATCTGTATATCCCGAAGATTGATTCCTGATGTGTTGTTGACTTGAATGAAGGAGGAGGGTAGGTCGTCACTACAGCCAAGAGTTATCAATGCAATGATGAAAATTAAGCCGGTGTATTTCATAGTTGATTCCTTTTGATAGCGTATACACCGGATACCAAAATTACCCTACATCAGAACCCCATTTTTTACTTCTATTGGAGATGGGATATCTTTTTCACCCAACATTTCAAGTAAATCAATCTCGATTGTTCTGCATAGTGAGAGCATTGGGATATCATTCCCCAAGCCTTCGAAAGGGTTTTCGGAATAGTCACCAACCAGTTCCATCATGAGATAAACCCAGCCTACCAGCGCAGTAAAAGGAACTGACAACCATGCTCCAAAATCACCTAGCTTCGCAAATTCCGAGACCATTCCAAATGGCAGTAAAAAAATGAAAATTCCAATAAAAATTAAGCTCATACTTCCATATTGTCTGGGCAGCGGGAATTTTTTGATTCGTTCGCATTGTCCCTGAAACGTGTAGAAATCATTCAATACTTTTTGAAGCTCCATATGTCGGAAATCGTCTATCAAGTTTTTTTCACGGAGCTTAAGCAAGTCCTGGCTTTGCTGATCAATGATTTGTGTTGCAGTATTTTGGTAATTAATGAGTCGCTTATATTCATCAGGAGGTAAGAATTTTTTTAACTCTTCTTCGGTGAATCCACCATCTTCATGTAAGCCAACACCCCATCTTTTCATTCGCCTTTTCGCTAGCTTGCTAACATGTTTCCCGACATTAACATGTTCCCATTGCGTTGGTATCAGGAGTTGATTACGTAAGGTGTAGAGCCATGCTATATGACGGTGAATCAACTTTTTTTTCCATTCGTCTGTTTCTGAATCAGGGGCTTCAGTAAACACAGAAGATATAAAGGAACGAATATTTGCTCCCCAGGATCTGCTACTATTCACAATACCGCCCCAAATTTTTCGAGCTTCCCATAGCCTGTCATAAGCACTGTTGTTTTTAAAGCCCACATAGAATGCAACAGCGGTACCGATCACAGAAAGTGGTAGCCATGGAATAGACCATTCGAACGGTGTAAACACGTAGATTGAGGTCATGATCGTGGACCAGATGGTCAGCCAGATCATATGAAACCCTGAAAACTTAATAACTCCCTTTAGGTTAAAGTTTTTATAGACATACATAGGTTGTCAATTTAACTAACCTTTATCAAGATTAGAAAGGGTCAGAATATCTCTGGGTTTTAGTACAGACTTATCATAGCCACCAAGTGAAGCATTTATCATTGCAATCCCTATTTGAGTAGTATTCACAACTGAATTTGGAGCTAAGGCTTTTACAAGGTAGATGAGCCATTTTAGATATGTTATTAAAACCCGATAGAGTTTACTACTTGGCTTAATTCCTCGTAATGGAATAATTCCCCCAGGCCGAAACATAAATGCTTGTCGAAAGCCAAGCGCCAATAAATCATTTTCTGTTTTCCCTTTCACTCGAGCCCACATTGACCTTCCTTTTTCTGAAGAATCCGTTCCTTCTCCTGAAACATAAATACATGTCATTTCAGGGTTTAATTCTAACAATGTCTTGGCAAGGTTCAAGGTATAAGAATAAGTGATCTCAGTGTATTTTTCCTCACTCAAGCCTGCAGCACTTACTCCCATACATAGGTAAGCTGCATCATACCCAGATAACTCTGACTTAATGGACTCGTACGTTGAGAAATCGCTGTGAATGATCTGCTTCAATTTCGGATGTTCCATTTCCAACTGCGATCTTCCAATACTTAACACCTGATCAATCTTATCATGATCTAAGCATTCAAGAAGAACTCCTTTTCCAACCATTCCCGTAGCTCCTGTAATGATTATTTTCATATTGTTTTTGCTTTGACTTGAAACAAGTTGGCCCTCAGATGCGAATCTGAAGACCAACATTCCATTGCTTAACTGAACTGGCTCTTTATCATACCTATGAAATCTGCATCGCTCATACTAGCTCGAGCGTCAAGCAATTGTTCTGCATCTGCACCGGCTCTATAGCGGAGTGTTTCTGAATCATCAGTAGCCGCCGTAAAAATGATATCCGCAACCAATGATGCAGGTGAGGCATTAACCATTGCCTTTTCCCAACCACCAAATAATGCTTGAACACTCGGCTGATATTCTTCAAGACTTTCATCATTTTGAAAATCAAAAGACCTTCCGCCAAAATCGGTTGCAATGGCACCAGGCTCTACAATTTTCACCTTTATCCCTATTTTATCCAACTCGAAACTTAGTGCCTCAGATATACCCTCAACCGCAAATTTGGTTCCATGGTAAAGTGTGCCTAAAGGAAAGGTCATCTTGCCTCCAATTGAAGAAATATTAATAATGCTTCCACTTTTGTTTTGTCTGAAATGTGGGAGAACAGCTTTAGTTACATCCAGGAGCCCAATAACATTAGTGTTGAATTGGCGGACAATGTTTTCTCGTGGCATAGCTTCAAGTGGACCATATGCTCCATATCCAGCGTTGTTTAGAAGAGCATCAATCTTTCCAAATTTGGCAATGCCGGCGCTTACAGCATCTCCAATTGATTGTAGGTCTGTAACATCCAGTTTTGTGACCAAAACATTCTCCAGTTTATTTAGTTCCTCTTCTTTTTCTGGGGTTCTCATTGTTGCAACTACATTCCAACCTTCTTGATGAAACTTGGTCACTGTAGCTCTACCTATGCCTGTACTAGATCCTGTTATTAAAATTGTCTTTTTCATAGTTATAATATTATGTGAGTACTTACTTATTTTGTATTTAAATTTTTTATAGTTCGTATTTTTTCTTTAAAAGCTCAATGTGTTGCTCAATATCGAAACCCGTTTTTTGCAGGTAAAATCTGGTAGCCAATCCGTCCATAGTTGAAAGCAGGAGCTGTGCTTCAATCAAAGGTTGAGCGTACCCTAGTTCTTCAAATGCTTTGGCTAAAGCCTTTAGTAATGGCTCGACTTTATGTTCTCCATATACTTCTGTCTCCCACTTTATTTTGTACTGAAGTTTCCAAAAATCGGCCTCTTCAGGCTTTTTGTTGACTTTGCTGAACGTATCTATTGTTTTACGAATAACCTCCTTTGGATCAGTCTCCAACACGATATCTGCAAATAGCAACTTGATTCGATCCTCTCCTTGCTGAATTATAGCTTCCAGGAGTCCTTCTTTGTTTTCATAATGTCGGAAGATCAATCCTTCAGAAACACCGGCTTCCTTCGCGATCTTACTCGTAGAAGTAGCTTTGTATCCTTCTCTTGCAAAAAGCTCTAATGCGGCATTCACTATCTTTTCCTGCTTTTCTGTCATTAATAATGTGAGTAATCACTCACAAATATACTAAACGTTTTGAAAAATGAAAGAGTTTCGAAAATTGAGATAAATTTCATTTGGGATCTGACAATTCACAAATCCCTGATTTTCAGGTTGTCATCTTGTGAAATAAGTCTACCTTCGCGCCTCATCTAAAAAAATCCCTTTTGAGTAACTTTTCTAAGCTGGGCCTTTCACCCAACACCATCGATGTACTTGATCAACTAGGTTTCGAGCAGCCCACCCAGGTTCAAGAACAGGCAATTCCTCTTTTGCTTCAGAATGCTCCATGTGATTTTATTGGATTAGCACAGACAGGCACAGGTAAAACTGCAGCGTTTGGACTACCGCTAATGGATCTTATTGATAGCGATCAGCCATACACCCAGGCGCTCATTATGTCCCCGACACGCGAGCTAGGACAGCAAACAGCGAAACAACTGGAAGACTTTTCTTTGAATCACAAAAATTTGAACGTTGAGGTTGTCTATGGCGGTGCAGCGATTTTAAACCAGATCAAGGCGTTACGAAGACCCACGCAAATTGTGGTAGCAACCCCAGGTCGCTTATTGGACCTGATAAAAAGGAAAGCCGTGAAGCTAGACAACATCCGCTACGTGGTTTTGGATGAAGCTGATGAAATGCTCAACATGGGTTTCAAAGATGCAATTGATGAAATACTATCCTATACACCAGATTTCAAAGCCACCTGGCTTTTTTCTGCAACGATGCCTCCGGAAATTCGGAAGATTGTAAAAAAGTACATGTCCCATCCGAAGGAGGTCACAATCAACAGAGAAGAAAAAAGTAACAGAGATATTTTCCATAAATATGTGATGACCAAAACGGTAAACAAATTACCAGCGCTTCGCCGCTTTTTGGATCTTCAGCCTGAAATGAGAGGAGTGATGTTTTGTCGGACGAGAAGAGAAACACAACAAATAGCTGAGGAATTGAGTAGCCAAGGTTATAATGCAGAGGCGCTTCATGGTGAATTGTCCCAACAACAGAGAGACAATGTTATGAAACGCTTCAAGTCAAAATCAATTCAACTATTGGTAGCTACCGATGTAGCTGCTCGGGGAATTGACGTTGATGACTTGACTCACGTGCTTCATCATACATTACCGGATCAACTGGAGTCATACACGCATAGAAGTGGTCGGACTGGTCGCGCGGGGAAAAAGGGAATCTCGCTGGCATTCATCAATCCACGCGAGGGCAGGAAAATCACGGAGCTGGAAAAAAAGATCAAGGTGAAATTCGAACATATCGAAGTTCCTGGAGTTGGATCCATCACCGAGCAACGAGTGAAGAACTGGGTGGAAGCCATTGTTAAGACCGAAACCAACCAGAAGGCCAATGAAATATTCAAAGCCGTTGAGTCAGAATTCGATCACCTGTCAAAATCAGATATTTTGAAAAAACTGATTGCCTCCCAAATTGAAAATCTGGTGAAAGGAGGGGAAGAGTCCAACTTAAATGAAAAAGTAGGAGGATCGCCGGAAAAAAGAGATAAAGGAAGGTTTAACCGCTATTTCATAAACATTGGAAGCATTGACGGTATGAGCAAAAAGGAATTAATTTCTTATGTTTCAGAAATCACACGAGTTGATGCTAAATTTTTTGGAGACCTGAGCTTACAGAAAAACTGCTCATATTTTGAAATTGACAAACGTTATGATAACGATATTTCATCCAGGTTTCGAAATGTGCATTTGGATGGAAGAAGTATTCGAATGAACAGGGAAGATCGATCAGATAGAGAGCCAAAGTCGAAGAAGAAGGGACGCCCTGAAAGGAAATTTTCAAAAAAAGATCACCGAAGATCAAAAAGGAGAAAACGATAACATTTAAAAAAGTTATCTTTAAAAATTGGAAAGCGATTTTTTTGAATTTGACCTATGAGGCATATTCTTACAACTTCGCTGGATTGTCAACTTTAAACGTTACCGCACATGGGCAGATCGCAGAACAGCTTTATAAAAAGTCAGAAAGAGAAGAAAAGGCTTCAGAAGAGAAAGGAAAAAGAGGAGAAGAAAAAAGAACGCCAGGAAAACAACTTGAAGGGAGGAGACCTTTCCGATATGATGGCCTATGTTGACGAATTTGGTAACATTCTTGAACACCCCCCTGGAGAAGAACCACCTCCAAAAGAAGAACCCGAGGCGTAGGAGAAAAGATATCAAATCGGGATGTAACAAAACATTCGTCTTTTGCATTAGTGATTGGAGGATAATTCATCCTTCTCAAGCAATAGTCTTGTATGAAAATCTTTAAGTACGTAATGCTCACCATTCTTGCACTGGCACTGATCATTTTCATTAGTGTTTTCATTTTTTTCCAAACAGCTCCACAAATAGGTGCCAACCCAGAAGGAGCGAGACTTGAACGTATGAAGAATGCTTCCAATTTTAAAGATGGAAAATTCGAGAATACAGTTGAGACCTTAATGAATATGTCCTTTAGTACCTTTAGAAAGGTCTTAAAAGAACAACTTTTTAGTAGTGGAAAGGAAAGAAAACCTCAGGAACAAATCACGACCGTTCCATTTAGTGCAGAAGCGTTTTTAGAAACAGATTCTGTTGTAGCAATTACCTGGTTTGGTCATTCCACCTTACTAATACGTATTGACGGACTTACTATTTTGACGGATCCTGTACTCGTGGGAGAGCGTACTTCTATGTTTCCATTTATTGGACCTGAACGATTTAATTATGATCGCCACATTGAGTTGGATGAGCTTCCGCCGATTGACCTGGTTTTAATTTCTCATGATCACTACGATCATTTGGACTATCCAACAATCAAGGAACTGGCTGGAAAGGTTGACAAGTTTTATATGCCCTTGGGTGTAGGAGCTCATTTTGAACATTGGGGTGTTAAGCCTGAAAATATCATAGAATTGAAGTGGTGGGACGAGGTGGAGGTTAGCGGTGTGAAATTGGCATTGGCACCTACTCGTCATTTTTCCGGAAGAGCCATTCGTGATCGTTTCAATACCTTGTGGGGTTCGTGGGTTATTTCTGGAAATTCAAAAAATCTTTATTTCAGTGGCGACAGTGGTTATTTCCCTGGTTTCAAGGAGATTGGAGAAAAGTATGGACCATTTGACCTGACCTTTATGGAATGTGGTGCATACAATGAAGGCTGGAGTGAGATCCATATGTTTCCCGAAGAAACAGCACAAGCCCATTTAGATGTACAAGGAAAATTTTTAATGCCTATTCACTGGGGTAAGTTTGATTTGAGTTTGCATCCTTGGAAAGAACCCGTTGAACGATTAACAAAAAAAGCTTCAGAGGAAAATATTGAGATAGTTACACCAGAAGTTGGTCAACTCTTTTTCCTTCCTGATTCTGTTGAGTATGGCAATTGGTGGGAAAACTATCAATAGAATTGATCTACTTTTTCTCTTTCGTGAGTTCATCCATTTCATTTAGAAAATTGATGAGATAATAGAAATTGGTGGAGAAATTTTTCTGATTGGGAAGATCCGGTTCCTCTGCTGAGGACATATAAAGAAAATACAGATCCACCAGGTTCCGTCGGAGGGTTCTTGGTGAAACAAACTGAAAAAGATCTTTTAATTCGGCGAGCATTTTTTGCTCGGACTCGAATTGATTCAATGGATTGGTCATTTGTACACTAATTTGATAACTTGTCAATTTTTGATCTCATCTCTTTTCTTACCTCGAGATAATCTTTTGACATGGCTATAATCTTAGTGTTGTGTCTTAGGCCTTTACATACCTTTCTGATATATCCAACGGTGTATTCTTTTCCGAATTTTTTTGAAATCAACTTTTGTATTTCTCTGAAATCGGACTCGACTAAGTCATGGATATTTACCAGTGTTTTAAGCATATTTGTCTAAGAGACTTAGACAAATATTGTAGATAATTACTACAATAACAAACAATAAACTACCAATTATCTACAATTGAGTACCTTTAATCACAATCTGAAATTCTTGTGCAAAAGAATGGGCCTGAGTCAACAAAAATTGGCCGATTTGATGGGTGTCAAGCGTGGAAAAGTGGCAGGATACTTCTACGAAACACAAGCAAAGGCAGATTTCCACACCAAACTAATTGATCATTTCCACCTTGATTTAGGGAAATTTTTAACCTTGGAAATGAATGATATGAATTACGAGTCTTTTTTCTCCACAGCTTCCACAGAAGTTTCAACTATCCATGAACCAGAAGCAGAATATGGAAATAGTGCGAATGCTATTGAACTATTGCTTCGGGCAAAGCAAGCGGAAACCAAGATTGAACGAGATCGGTTGATCGATCAGGCCATTGGTGTTTATGGGACGTTGATTTCAGAAAACAGTAAGCTGAAAGATCAGTTGATGGAAGCTTTGAAAGAAAAGTAGTTGGAGTTGATAACTACTCCACGTGCTTATCCAGCCAATTCAACAATTTCTTTTCGTTAGGAAAAGAAGGGAGTGTTTGCGTCTTCGTGACTCCAACAAATTCTAAACTCTTTTGTATGGATTTTTTTGCAAAAACGAATTTGTAAATTTCATTATTGTCATTGGAGAAGTAGTAGGTTTCCTCTTTGAAAACTTGAACATTTGGATTTTTCGCCAGAGCAACTACTTCCGTGGTGCTCAACCGTTTGGAATTCCATTTCAAGAGGCTAAAATTTCCGTAATCCTTTAGTACTTCAAAGTAGGTGTTAGCATTAGTGTCAGTGGATTCGGAATTCATTTTTACATTTTTTATTCCCTCGCGACTTAGAAGATAACTTTTTAATGAACTGATATCTACGGTAGTACTTTCGTTGATTTCAATGTCAATTCTTCCCATTTGGTCCTGACTTCCAAGTGTCAAAGATGCGATTTCAAGCTCATCAAAATTTTCATAGGCCATAAGAAACCTAAGAAATTCTGGAGCCTTCATCTCAAATTCCATACTTATTCCCGTGGTAAGTGGAATCACAAATCCTTTGCTAAATCTTCGCTCCTTTCCATTGTCGACCAGTGTGAATTCCGAAAGGCGAAATTGAGATAGCTTATAAAACTTGTCATTTTCCTTAACATACAATGAATTGTTGATCGTATTAAATTTTAACTGGAGGTTGGTAAAAACCTCACCTTTTTTGTTAGTTATGGAGCCCTCAAACCATTTTAGTTTGTTTTTCTTGTTGTTGACATCAGGCTTAACGAAGTAGCCCTCATAATTGATGAAGTAACCTAAATTTTCTGCAATGGTCTCTTTTTTAACTTTGATACCAGCTGTGGCCAAATATTCATTGAAACTGCTGGGTTGTGAGTGCTCCTGTGCGTGCAAACATGTAATGGACAGAAGCAGTAGTAAGAGGGGTTTATACAAATGCATTAGGGTACTAACGAGTTTTTCAAGAATTGGATGGTTGAATTTACAATTCCAGTGAATGATACCCTACATTAAAAATGTGACTTTTTTACAACTTCTGTTTTTAACTCACTTAAACTTCCCCTTTAACGCTTCCAGCTTAGCTTGAAGATCCCCATCAGGAATGCGTTCTTCCTGTTTTGGCTTTTGGCCCATGTTTTTTAATCTAGAACCTCCGTCTTGTGGCTTGTGGCTTTTAGCTTGCGGCTTGGTATTCTTATTTCTCTTGCCGTCGCTTTGTACTTGTTTCTGGGTTTTTCGAAAAGTTTCTGCCCCCACTTTCATCGATAATGAAATCCTTTTCCTTGCTACATCCACCTCCAAAACTTTTACCTGAACTTTTTGTCCAAGTTTGACCACCTGTGCCGGATCAGATACAAATGAATCCGACAAATGACTGATGTGGACCAATCCATCCTGATGAACTCCAACATCAACGAAAGCGCCAAACTTGGTGATGTTGGTCACAACTCCTGGCAGTGTCATTCCCAATTTGAGATCTTTGATTTCGTTGACTCCTTCAGCAAATGCAACTGCTTCAAATTGATCCCGTGGATCTCGCCCAGGCCGCGCCAGCTCATTCATAATGTCTTTCAACGTCGGTAACCCCAAATCACCATTGACATAGTTGTTCAAGTTGATTTTTTTTCGAAGCTCTTCTGAGCTCATCAGGTCTTTCACAGAGCAACCAGCATCTTGAGCCATTTGCTCAACTGTGTCATAACGCTCCGGGTGAACGGCACTCATATCAAGTGGATTAGAAGCACTGCGAATACGGAGAAATCCCGCCGCCTGCTCAAAAGCCTTATCTCCCAATCTCGCAACCTTCCTAAGTGCTTCCCGAGATTTGAATGGTCCGTTCTCGTTTCTGTGCTTGACTATGTTTTCAGCAATTTGAGGACCCAATCCTGAAGCGTATGTAAGTAATTGTTTGCTTGCAGTATTCAACTCCACCCCCACATTATTTACACAACTCATCACCACATCATCCAGGGATTGTTTCAAAGCTGTCTGATCCACATCGTGCTGATATTGCCCCACTCCAATTGACTTGGCATCTATTTTAACCAGCTCTGCCAGTGGATCCATCATTCTCCTTCCGATCGATACTGCTCCACGAACGGTTACATCTTCATCAGGGAATTCTTCTCGAGCTGCCTCTGAAGCAGAGTAAATAGAGGCGCCGCTTTCATTAACTACCGCAACAATGACAGAAGCTGGGAGCCCAAGTTTTTTGACGAATTGTTCTGTTTCCCGACCTGCTGTTCCATTACCTATTGCTATTGCTTCGATGGAGTGTTTTTCGACCATGTGTTTGATGGTCTCGCCAGCTCTCACTACATCCTTTTGAGGTTCATTGGGATAAATCGCGGTAAACTCCAGAAGCTTTCCTTGTTTATCAAGGCATACAACTTTGCAACCTGTTCTGAAACCCGGATCAATGGCCATTACCGCTTTCTGACCTAATGGAGCTGCCATCAAAAGCTGCTTTAGGTTTTCAGCAAATACCAGGATTGCTTCATCATCAGCCTTTTTCTTGGTAGCGACCCGAACTTCTGTTTCGATGCTGACCTTCATCAGACGCTTGTAGCAATCTTTAATTGCTAATTGTACTTGCTCCCCTGATTGATTTCTGCTCTTTATAAACTGGCGCTCAATGAGATCGATCGCTACTTCTTCTTCAGGTGCAATGTCCATGCTTAGGAATCCCTCATTTTCACCGCGGCGGATAGCAAGCAAGCGATGTGACGGAACCTTATCAATTGGCTCACTCCACTCAAAATAGTCTTTGAACTTAGAAGCTTCAGCTTCTTTGCTTTTCAACACCTTAGATGAAATGAGTCCCTTTTTCATAAACAGGTCCCTGATCTCCGCACGAATCTGAGCATCCTCATTAATCATTTCTGCTATGATATCCCTCGCTCCCTGAAGAGCTTCTTCCATCGTATTCACATCTTTTTCACTATCGACATAATTGGCAGCCTCACTGTCCACATCCACATCTGATTGTTTAAAAATTAACTCAGCGAGCGGCTCAAGTCCCTTTTCTCGAGCTACACTTGCTCTTGTCTTTCGCTTAGGTTTATAAGGCAGATACAAGTCTTCAAGTGCTGCCATTGTTTCTGCAGCTAAAATTTCTTTCTCTAATTCTGGGGTCAACTTCTCTTGCTCCTTGATAGATTTCAGAATTGCCTCTCGTCTGGAATCAAGATCACGAAGCTGAATAACACGATCTCGAATGGCAGTCACCTGGACATCATCCAAACTCCCCGTCACTTCTTTTCTATAGCGTGAAATAAATGGAACCGTTGCTCCTTCATCTAGCAATTTAACAGTGGCAGTCACCTGGTGGGCACCAATTCCTAGCTCTTCAGCAATCTTATCTTCGTGTGTCATTTAGTCCTTGAATCTTGAATCGCCAAAACTACAAGCGTTGACTGATCTGATAAATGGTTGGTGATAAATAATTGAAATTTTTTGAAAAGAGAATTGATAAAAGTGAACTAAAGTTGAGATATAAATGTATGTAGGTACATATAAATTGAGAGCTATGACACTAAAAGAAAAAACACAAGACATTTACAACATGCTAGGTCAAGGGAAACTACTTGATGCATTTGACAAGTACTATGCAGAAAATGTGGTAATGACTGAACCTCAAGGCACGAGAGAAGGAAAAGCAGCCTGTAGAGAACACGAGGTAAACTTTCTTAACATGATTCAGGAATTTCATGGAATGGAGGTAAAGAACATTGCATCTGATGAAGAAGCTGGTGTTGTGTTTCATGAAACTTCTATGGACGTTACTTTCAAAGACGGAAATAGAGTGTTGATGGAGCAAACAGGAGTTCAAAAGTGGGAAAATGGACAAATCGTTCATGAACGGTTTTACTACCAAGGTTGAAAAAACAATGTGAGTAGCAAAGGGGTGTTTCAAAAGCCTTTTTTGGTTGTCAGGTTGAGCCTGCTTAGTCGGCAGACAGGTTTATCGAAACCTCTTCATAGATACAAAAGAGACATTTCGATAAACTCAATGTGACATTTATTACCTAATTCTGACTTTTGAAACACCCCTTTTTTATAAGCAATAATTTGGTTCTGGTTAAAATCACCTTGTCGCTCAAATATTGCCTATCCCAATTGATCTTAATAAATTGAGAATCTTCCAAACTGATACTCACATGATTAAGAATCATCTTCGTTCTTTCCTTAGAAACTTGTCTCGAAATAAGGGATATGCTTTTATCAATATCTCAGGACTGGCCGTTGGTTTTGCAGCTGCGTTGCTCATCTCCATCTATGTCTATCAGGAATACAATTATGATCGACATCACAATGAGTATGAACACATCTATAGAATGAGTTCTCCAACCTTTGGATTTTCATCTACTGCTCATGTTAAATATTTGATCGAGAATACATCAGAGATTGAGTCTTGGGTAAGCATGCTGCCGACTCCAAGTGGAACATTAACGATCGATGGAGATGGATTTGTGGAAGATGACACTTATTATGTAACCAGGGACTATTTCAAAGTATTTCCGCAAGAGTTAATTCATGGAAATTCCAGAGCTGCGTTAGCAGACCCAAATTCATTGGTGATTACCGAATCTTTATCAAAAAAAGTATTTGGCAATGAAAATCCTGTTGGACTGAGAGTTAAGCTTTCTTCCAGTAGCGCCCCGGATGATTACACAATTACAGGTGTAATTAAGGATCCACCGTTGAATTCATATTTAAAATATTCGATCTTGGCGCGGTTCTCTGAAGCTGCAGAAAAAAATCTTGATGACTTTAGAAACACAGTAAGCTATTGTTTTCTCAGAACTGAAAAACCACTTGAATTAGAACAGTTTCAAGAAAATTCAAACCGGATCTTTGCAAGACGACAGTATGATCTTTTTGAAAAAAACTTGAGTTTTGATCAATACTTTGAGGAGGTCAAAAAGCACCAGCCATTGATAATGAACATTGCTGATCTTCATCTTGACAGCACCTTATTGTTCGAAGCATCACCTCCAGGCAAGCGATTGTACCTTCAAATTTTCATGGGCATTGCGCTCTTTATCATTGTTTTGGCAGCCATCAATTATGTGAACCTGTCAACCGCACAAGCTTCAAAACGTGCAAAGGAGATTGGGATGAGAAAAGTTCTGGGCTCGGTCCGGACTAATTTAATTACAGGACTGCTTTCAGAATCTCTTTTTCTGGCACTTTTCAGCTGGATGATTGGTATACTTCTGGCAGCCTTTGCATTGGAATTCATGACATCTATTGGGTTTTCAGCTTTCAATGTGGATGTTTTGGCGTTTAAGCCGCTGCTACTACTTATGCTTGCGATTAGCATCCTTACCGGATTGGGAGCGGGTGCCTATCCAGCTTTCTTTTTGTCTGGCTTTGCTCCGGCTTTGGTTCTAAAAGGCAACTACACCTCCGTCAAAGGGAAGAGTTTTGCTAGAAATGTGTTGGTTGTTTTTCAATTTTCAATCTCATTGTCATTGGCCATTTTCTCCATTTTTATAAGTCAACAATTGAATTATGGACTAGGGAAAGACCTTGGTTTTGATAGGGAGCAAGTGATGGTTGTTGACAATTCCAAAAATCAATTGGATGGGAGTGAAGAAGCTTTTTTAAATGAGTTAAGAGCGTTATCCTCTGTCTCCGAAGCTTCTCTCAATCGTTACAGTATGATTGATCAATTGGCGATTACAGGAATGCTGCGTTTAGATGGTACTGAAGATTACGTACAGCTATATTACAAATACGTGGATGCCAATTTTGTGCCTACCATGGGATTCGAGGTATTGCAAGGAAGAAACTTTGATGCTACCATCGCTTCAGATACCGCAGCAATTGTTGTAAACGAAAGCTTTGCTAAGGAATTGGGCGGAGACGCTATTGGCAAAGAATTCAATGCTTACTTTCTGGGTGAGCGGGTGAGAGTTATCGGAGTTGTAAAAGATTTTCACTTTCAGAATTTTAGCAAACAAATAGAGCCAGCAGGGTTTTTCTATCGCAATTGGGGGAATCAGTTCAATTTGCGAATCAGCGCTGCAAGAGCTGTAAATGATGTTGAGGAAGTTTGGGCAGGATTTACCAGTGAACCGTTCGAATATTATTTCTTTGATCAGCAGTTCAATGAACTATTCAATTCTGAAAAAACATTAGGTCAGATCATTACTATTTTCACTTCACTTTCGATATTCATTGCCTTCCTGGGGTTTGCCGGCTTGATCAGTTACCAGCTGGACCGCAGGGTAAAAGAAATTGGAATTCGCAAAGTGTTGGGAGCTTCTGTTGGACAAATTCTAAAAATGTTCTCAACTGAATTTAGCAGGCTAGCAGTGGTTTCATTCATTATAGGAACGCCAATAGCCTGGTTTGTGACGACACAGTGGTTGGAATCATTTGCTTATCGTATTGACATTGGAGTAACTCCATTTTTGATTGCAGGAATCGGCGGATTAACTCTCATCTTAGCGATCATCTTTTTAAGAACAAACGGCAAGGCACGCATCAATCCGGCTGAAACCTTGCGATCGGAGTAGGTGCTGGTTTCCAATAAATATTAAATTCTTAAATTCGCCATGCTCCGGCAAGAACACTATACAAATCTGAGAATGTATCCAAAATTGGGTTTGTTCGGTGCATTAAATCACGCCCCAGCTGGGGATCATTGACGGCACTGACTGACTCAAAATCCTTCTGATAAGAGGTTTGATAGCTGTTTGTCGGAGCTTTTTATTTCAGGTCCAGAAATACCCCAACAGAATAGGAGGGACTCGCAAATATGAGTCGTCCACTAAAAGCAGAGGTATATGAAGCTGAAATTCCTAGTTTGTCAGTAATGAAAAATGCTGCCTCATAACCGTACGCTGCAAATTCTGTGTTGTTTGCGAAAAGGGTTACCCCTTGACTTCCTTCGGCAGAAGAGAGCCCGTTCATTAGAGATTCAACAATATCAAGTCTATAGATTAACCATAGTTTGTTATTGAGGAAGCCGGCTCCAATTTCGCCACCAAACCTGAACTCATCGGAAAAGTTCTTTGTCCGATTATTAAAACCAGTATAGACATTAGCGTATGCATTTATCTTTCCAAAAGACGCGGATCTGCTGAGGTCAAACCGGATCATTTGGTTGAACTCGCCATCGCCTGTTTGTAATGAACCATCACTGCCACCAGAATCATTTCCCAGCGGAATACCCAGGAAAGCACTTCCTGCCAAAACAAATTTGCTCCCAGGTTTGCTGATTCCGTACTTAACACCAATATCCGTATCTCCGATAGAATTGATCGATTCCCCTTCGGTCGTTACTTGACCTGTGGTCGCTGAGACAATATCATTCTGAAACGTTCGACTGAAGAACGGAAAATAGACGATTCCAGTCAATTTATCAGTGATACCATATTCCGCATATAGTGAGGTGTTAAATGTGCCAGTTGTCACATTGGGATCAGTACCACCTGTGGAGGTATAGTGTTTGTCCGATACTACCCACCATTGGGTAAGCTTGTAGTAACCAGTTCCCTTCTTTTTCGTCCAGCCACCTCCTGCAAAAGTTAGAAAAGGTAGAATAAGGAGAATTATTAAACTCGATTTTTTCATTTGGTGATTATTGAATTAGTCCGTCTCCAACTTTTACATTGAAGGGTTTGCAATAGTATAAAATGTAATTGTAGTCGAATAGTCCAGCATTGGGTATTGTATAGCTATGCGCTCCAGTGAACACACTCACTTTTCCAATCTCATGTGCTCCTGCAATAGAGTTAGGGTTGTTTGTGAGATAGATGTACAAGCCCGGGAGTCCATCGTCTGCTATGTAATTAGCTTCAAATTCTAGAATAAGGTCTGAACCACTTTGTTGTAATTCAAAGGCTCCTTCCAGAACGTAGGAAGTTGTAGTGGCTATTGTACCTGAGCGCTCACTCATCATTGTTGTAGGATCACCAGTAATGTCAAAGGTGATGCTTGTATCAGCGGCGAACTCGTTAAGCATCGCACTAACAGAAACTGTAACCGTTCCATTGTTAAGCCCCCTTACAAGCCCATTATCATCAACGGTTAGGAGAGATACATCAGAACTATTCCATGTTATAGTGGATGGATCAACAGGTCTTCCAACATTGTCCAAAAACATGTATTCAAATTGGTAGAAAGTGTTGACCTCCAAAGAAGAAATTGGATTTACAATTTGTATTACGGGATCCACTTCATCGAATTCGATATCTTCGCCGATACAGCCAATCAGAAGTAGAGGTAAAAGGAATTTTAGCTTTTTCATCTAATTTGAAACTTTAATACTATCGTTACCTAACAAAATTGGCTGGTTGAATCTCCCATCTTCATCTCGATTTTCGAGGTTAAGGACGCCGCGAGGACAAACTGCCGAGCAAACCCCACATCCAACACAAGAAGAGCGGATGATATTTTGACCTCTTTGTGCATACCAACGCACATCGATTCCCATTTCACAATAGGTAGAGCAATTTCCACAAGAAATGCATTGGCCTCCGTTAGTTGTGATTCTGAATCTTGATTTGAACTTCTGAACTGCCCCTAAATAGGCAGCAAGTGGACATCCAAATCGACACCATACCCTGTTTCCCATAAATGGGTAGAAGCCGGTCCCAATGACACCTGAGAAAATTGATCCAATCAAAAATCCATATGGCTTTCTTAAATAGTTGTAAGTGTCGATTCCTAGGATAGAGTTTGTGCCGGAAATGAAATTGTAAACCACAGCTCCAGTCATGAGCAAGCCAAATATTAAAACAGCATGGATCAGATATCTTTCAATTTGCCAGGCTTTCAAGGACTTATCAGACAATTGTCTGAACGGATCTCCGACAGTTTCAGCCAACCCACCGCATCCGCATACCCATGAGCAGTACCATCTTTTTCCGAAAAAGAAAACAAACAAAGGGACCCCAATTGCAAACAATGAAATGCCCCAGGCGAACATGAATATTCCTGTTCCTCCCGAAGTGGTCAACATATTTATATGCCAGGCATCGAAAAAATCGTAATCCAGTGGCCACATATTTTTGAAGTCAAAATATGGCTGATTGAGTCTTACTAAGATTTCGGGAATCAAAAAAGCAAACGCTGTTTGGAAAAACATTACAGAGATGGTTCTGAAAATCTGGTATTTGCTATGTCGATACTTTATAATCATTCGAACACCCATCACCAATACGGCGAACGTATACAAGAATCCATATAGGAACCATTGGCTCGATGTGGCCCCTGGGTTTAAGAGTTTTTGGACAGGATCAACTAAAATGATCCAGTTTGTTATGTATGCCGGATAGAAGTAAAGAAGCACATAAAAAACTACTAAGAGCCCGCCTGTTAGCATACCTATCCATCCACGATTGTTGAGTGCATTAAAGAAAATACCATTGTGCTTTATACCTGCCGGTCCTCCAAGTTGAATTTGTGGAAGTATGAACATTAAAGCTCCAACAGCCCCAACAATAAAAACAAGAATAAAGAGAAGGGTTGTTTGATCCTGGATCAAACCGCTAGTAGATGCTCTTGTGAGTGAACCTGCATAATCATCGTAAATGACTTTGTCCCACTGCTGTTCCGAACGCATACGTTCATTCACCGTGTTAACTGCAGCGTTTAAGTCCTTGACAAATGGAATACTTAGAGAATATTCTCTATCCATCATTCCTGCAAGCTCTGGCCCTAACGTTTCCTGATGTTCGGCCTTCACATTCGAGGTGAAAATTTGCTCAGTTAGTGTATAGGTCGATGTGAAAAATAAGGAGAGGAACAATCCCAAAGAGAAGAGAAATGCAATGAGTCCTGTATATCTGATTGTCTTCATGTTATGCGAATATTTTTTCTAGAAAACCTCGTTTTCGAACATTTACTGTTTTGTCAGAAAATTCGGAATTGAACTTCTCCTGAATTTCTCCTTCCCAATGAGTGAAAAACTCAGGGTCAAAATTCGCCTCTGGTAAGTTCCCAATGATGTGATCCAACGTCTTCTCCTGAGATAGCCAATTATCCCAAACCTCATGTCGATTCCTAATTCCGAAGAGGTTAACACCTTTCACCTTCAGACTATTCGTCTCATAGATGACCTTGATACATTTCTTTTTGTCATGGCATTCCCAGTAAAATTCTGAGCAGCCTTCCTGGCATGTTGGGAGGACTGTGCCATAGTTATGATATTCGATATCAAAAAATTTGGCGGAGTTGAACCAGACACCTGGTTGATATTTTGTTTCATTACCTGTGATGGTATGCGCAACCGTTTCACCCATCATTCTTCCAACGTACCAAACTGCCTCAATTGGTCTTCGGTGTGCGGGGGGATTTTTCTGCTGAGCACAATCACCGATCGCGTAAACATCTGGGACATTAGTTTGAAGTTTTTCATCGACAAGGATTCCACGATCTGTTTCAACTTTTGAATCTTTTACCAGATCTATATTTGGATGAACACCAACAGTGAGACCTACAAACTGGCAATCAATGACTTCTCCGGTTTTGGTTTTAATTCCTTTCACATGCCCATTTCCATCATCCAGGATTTCTTCGAGTTCTGTTTCTGTTCTGAGATCAATTCCATGTTCTGCCAGGTGGTTGTCAATTAATGTACCTTCTTCCTTAGGAAGCATATTTCCCCAGAAGTGAGATTCCCGAATTAAGTAAGTCACATGGATACCTCGAGAATGCAGCATTTCAGCCATTTCAACACCAATCAATCCACCACCCAGAATGACCGCACTTTTCACATTTTTGGTGTTTTCTTCCATCAGTTCAAGATCCTGATAGCTATATAAGCCTTGGACACCTTTTAGATCCTGACCAGGCCATCCAAAAAAGTTAGATTGGCTCCCAGTAGCAAGAATCAATTGATCATATGTTAGCGAGGTGCCATTCTTAAAGACGATGGTTTTTCCATCAAAATCAATAGAAGTCACCCACTCTCTCATTAGGTCAATCTTATTTTTTGACCAAAACCAATCTTCATAAGGCTTTGTGTTTTCAAACTTCATGTGACCCATGTAGATATACATGAGAGCTGTTCTGGAGAAGAAATGATCGGTTTCTCCTGAAATAACAGTGATCTTGTTGTCTGAAAGCTTTCGGATATGTCGAGCGGCAGTGATTCCTGCTACCCCATTTCCGATTATCACGGTATGCTGCATAATTTTCAAATACGGTTCAAGTATACGGGAGTCATGATTGAAGTTACTTAGAGAATTGGAGTAATGTCAAACGATTGACAATAAATGAATACCTCAGTTTACATGGACAGCTAAACGCTATTCTTCGTGTAGAAATTCCAACTCTTTATTAGATAAAGGACTCTTATCAGTAATACTTTTCCGTATGAAGAGTATTAATTATCCATATGTCAAATCTTTGACATAAAAAATGTGGAACAAAAAGTGCAGAATATCTGTATAATACGATACCACATATTTGGTGATTAGGTGAAACGGGTGGGTAGACGACATTATCGTCGTCTTCGGTTAGGTTAGGTTACGATCAATCCCATCCAAAAAAGGGGCTCTCCATGGGTCCCTTTTTGAATTTTATAGCTATCCGATCTCAATCTCTTCAGGTAAATGAAGATAATCGTGTATAACCCCGGATTCAATCATTTCTCTGGGCTCCCCCTTCAATAGAGGTTTACCAAAGTCAACACACCAATATTGATTACAAACTCGTGCAGCCAATTGGATTTCGTGTGTGGAAATTAGAATTCCCTTGCCGGATTTAGATATTTTTTTAAGTAGATCCAGTACTTCAATTTTATTTTTTAGGTCCAGATGGGAGGTAGGTTCATCTAAAATGATCAGATCGGTGTCTTGAGCAAGCGCTCGGGCGATCATTACTTTTTGGAGCTGACCATCACTCAACTCGAACAGCTTTTTGGTTGCGATGTAGTTGATCTCCATTCGAGAGATTGAATCCTCAATTATTTTTTTGTCTGATTCATTCAAAACACCCAGCCAACCCGTGTGTGGATGCCGACCTAATGCGATCAGTTCAATCACCGATAGATTCATTGACTCAGGCCTCCCTGTCAGCACAATCCCAATTTTTTTAGCCAATTCATTTGCCGAATGTTCTGCGATTGATTTTTCGTCAAGTTTCATCTCTCCACTCAATGGTGTATGTAAACCACAGAGTGTTCGGATCAATGTGGACTTACCAACACCATTTTGCCCAACTAAAGCCACAAAATCTCCAGGATTGAGCTCAAGATTGATGTCCTTGATAAGAGTCTTATCGGGGGGGTAACCAACTGTTAAATTATGGATTTGTAGACCACTCATCATCTAAAAAGAATACTTGAGGTTGGATTTTTTGAGAATTAACCAGATTACGAACGGAGCCCCAAAAAGAGAGGTAATTGCATTAATTGGCAAAGTTTCCTGATAGCCAGGTAGCTGAGAAATGATGTCAAAGATTAGCAAAGCGATTGCACCGATTAAGATCACAATCGGAGTTAACCTTAAATGATTACCAGTATTGAATAACATACGAGCAATGTGTGGGATCGCAAGTCCGATGAATGCAATTGGTCCGCAAAAAGCAGTGACCGTACCGGCAAGGATGCTTGTACATCCTATGATGAGCATTCGTGCCTTTTTTAGCTTCAAACCCATAGATTCCGCATAATCTTCCCCAAGTAAAAGCGCATTCAGGTTTTTGCTCAAGAGTAGTGAGAGCAGAAGCGTGATAATGAGGATTGGGGTAAAAACTGAAAGTTCAGTCCAGGAAAGGCTTCCCAAACTCCCAAAAGACCAAATCACAAATGATTGAATGTTTTCGGCCTGACTGAAATACTGGAGAATGCTAACAATTGCAGAAGTGGCAGAACCAAACATCAACCCGATGATAAGTAAAGAAACACCACTTCTGATTCGAAAAGAAGCGAGAAGCACGATGAACAGAACCAAAAATGAGCCAATTGCTGAAGCTCCTACCAAAAGCCAGCTTCTACCTATTCCGGAAAGTTCAAGAATGCTTCCAATCCAAATGCCAAGAAAAATAACCAGCGCAACACCTAAACTGGCGCCGGAACTAATTCCCAGAATGAATGGACCCGCCAATGGGTTTCGGAAAAGCGTTTGCATTTGCAAACCACTTATGGCTAAAGCACTTCCTGCAAGGGTTGCTGTTATTGCTTTGGGTATCCTAAAGTTTTCAAGAATGTTGACCCATACATCGTTGTTGGCTTGACCTGTAAAATAGCTTATTACAAAAGGGAACGGGATTTTGACTGAGCCAAGAGTGATGTTGAGAAGAAAACAAAGAATGAGAACCACGATAAGTATGATGAACACACTTTCCCATTTTTTTTTGGAATCATCTATGGTGGACTCAATCATTCTAATTTTTGAAAATAAACAGTCTCATACTCAGGCAAAACTTCAGGATGCAATATTTTGATCAGATCGGCAAGAACGAGATCGGGCCTTGAATATCCAGACTCAAAAAAATCGTAACCCCCATTAGGTCCGATTCTCTTATTGTAATTGAAAACCTTGTCATTTTCAAAAGCGTCGAAAGATCCGTACCTACCATCTTGACCAAGCATCTCATTTCTGTTATTCAAAGTGGAGGTCCCAATCCAATAATCTGCATTGTATCCCGCTTCATATACTGCTTCAAAGCTTAGTTCCAGCCATCCGGAAGTAGTGTCCTCCTGCCATAAGTATTCTCCACCGGCATTTGTAAAAAATGTTGCGGCCCAATTTTGACCACCGGGTAAGAACCAGGTATCGCCATAGACAACACCACTTAGTACGGTTGGTTTGGAAGTGACCTTCTCACTAAGATTTTTCAATCGGATGTATTCTGTTTCAATCGCGTTAAAAATAGAATCTGCTACTTTTTGCTTATTGAGAAGGGCTCCAAAAAATTTGATCCATTCCGCACGGCCAAGCGGATTTTTTTCCAGGAAATCTGAATTGTAAATAACTGGTATCCCTGCCTCTTGTATTTTGTCAAGCGAATTGGATTCACCACCCATATCAAAAGCGATGACCGCATCTGGATCGAGACTTAGGAGAAGCTCCATGTTTAAATTTCCATCTGGACCTAAATCGGTTAAATACCCTTCTTTAGCTCTTTTCAGAAAAACTTCTGAGCTGATGTAATTGAAATTTGGAAAACCAACAACAACCTCTTCCATTCCAAGCATCTCAAAAAATGGCAAATGCGAGGTTGAGGTACACACTATCTTATTAAGCGATTTTCCGAGTTCATATTTTTTTTCGATGGTTGCTTTGGGCCACGGTTCGGAAATCACCAGGTAGTTTTTTGACTCACTTTTTTCAAAATGAAATGTGGTGGCATATTTGATTTCGTTGGTTGAGACAAGTCGGTCACTTTCTACCGCCTTACCAGCGCATCCAAAAAAGATTACACAGATCCAAAAGGAATTTTTTAACATGCCTCAAAAGTAACTTTCTAGAATAGAACATTCGGGTAGTTCCTCAAGACATTTATTGAGATAATCGAGTATATAATTAGTTTTGCTCCGTATTTGGTTTTTGATCATCTATTCCTGGATGATTGGAATTAAGAGGGAATTCCGTGAAAAACGGAAGCTGTCCCCGCAACTGTAAGTTCGGATAATGTTTTGATGCATATCCACTGTCTCGATCCCGATAACCATTGGGGTGGGGTGGGAAGGAATCAAAATCGAACAAGCCAGGAGACCTGCCAACTACATTTTATAAAAACGAAGCTTCGGGTGAAAGCAGAGGAAGGGGTTTACTCCATTCTTTCTACGAGGCTCATAGTCGAATTACTATGAGAAAGTATTTTTTAATCATTGCATTTGCATGCATGGGCTGGACTGTCAAGGCACAGGACACCCTCAGAACCGTCACATTAGACGAAGTGGTTATCACGGGAACCAAATCTGAAATTCCTGTGGAAAAATCTGGTAAGAGTATTTATAAGATAACTCGGAAGGACATAGATTCCAGCCCCGGAAAAACGGTTGCGGATTTATTGAATGAAACTCCGGGTGTTCAAATGGATGGAAACTTCGGCCCTTTAGGAACTAACATTAGTTATTTTGTAAGAGGTGCTTCAAGTAAACGAACGCTGATCTTGATTGATGGGATTCCTTTCAATGATCCTTCCGGAATTGATCAAACGTATGATCTTCGACTCCTGGATCTGGAGCAAGTAGAATCCATTGAGATCTTGAAAGGTGGACTAAGCACACTCTATGGTACGGGTGCAGCAGCAGGGGTTATAAATATTACACTGAAAAAAGCTGGTAATGAGTCTTTTTCGGGAAATGCCAAGATTGGGTATGGAAGCTTTAATACTATAAATCCGGCAATTTCAGTAAATGGTACATCAGGATCACTTTCCTATCTTTTTTCTGGTAGCTACAAAAAAACGGATGGCTTCTCAGCTGCCGAGGATCAAGTAGGTGGTGGAAATTTCGATGACGATGGATTTGAAGGGTATAATTTTCTGGGTAAAGTAGGATATAACTTATCAGAAAACTTCACGTTGGGATTCACCACTTCCATTGATGACTTTGATACAGACTTTGATGGAGGGGCTTTTGCTGATGGTGATAATACCTCAGACTATCATCAAGTTAGAATAGGTATTTCTCCCAGGGTAAAAATTGGATCCGGTAGCATGAAAGGAGATTTCTTTTATAGCAAGTTGGATCGGTTATTTAATTCTCCTGATTTTTTCGATCCAACACAGCGATTTATCAACGAGTACGATGCTGAAACTTTACAGTCTGACGTGGTACTAAATCAAAATCTGTCATCTAACGTCAAATTCATCGGTGGGATAAATTATCAGAATCAATCTTTTAGTCAGCCTGCAGTGAGTGAGACAGATTTCAATATGTTTGATCCATATGCAACCTTCATTTTTGAACAGGCCGACCTCAACATTCAGATTGGTTCAAGGCTAAATAATCACAGCGAGTATGGATCAAAGCTGGTGTATAATATCAATCCTTCGTATTTGATTTCATTGCAAAATGATTTGGATCTGAAATTGATTGGCTCCTTTTCAACTTCCTACATTACCCCTTCTTTGTTTCAGCTATATGGATCTTTCGGGAATTTGGAATTGGATGCTGAAGAATCACAATCGTTCGAATTTGGTGGAAGTATCTATTCACCAACCGTGACACTGAATTTGGCCTACTTCAATAGAAAGGATGATGGATTAATCGATTTTCGCTCTTTATTTGATGGTGGTGGCAATTTTATAGGTGGAGAATATTTCAATACAACCAATGAAATAAAAACCAGTGGTATTGAAATAGATGCAAAGATTGCTTTATCATCCAATCTGGATTTAAGAACAAACTACACCTATTTGGATACTAAGGACGATGTGGTATTGTATAGAATCCCTCAACATAAGTATGGAGCAACACTCACATATCTTCCATCTAATACTACAAATATTGGTATTCGTCACACACATACAGGTGAAAGAACTCAGCCTTTTTTCAACACAACTACATTCACGACTGATGATGTTGAGACTGGAGCTTTTGATTTAATAGACTTGACGGCAAGCGTTCAATTTGATGCCCTATCTATTTCGGGGGCGATCAACAATGTCTTTGATCAGGAATACACAGCCATTATCGGATTTAATACGATTGGGAGAAATTACAATTTAACAGTCAGCTACGGTTTCTGAAAAGCTCATCAATGGCTTTTCGAACAGAAATCCTTTGGGAGGAGATCATCTCCTCCTTTTCTTTT
The DNA here is from genome assembly GCA_028279155.1 of Cyclobacteriaceae bacterium. Classification (GTDB taxonomy): domain Bacteria; phylum Bacteroidota; class Bacteroidia; order Cytophagales; family Cyclobacteriaceae; genus Ekhidna. The sequence continues at coordinate 7,942 of JANQST010000344.1, read as the reverse complement.
ATTTCGTTTTGTTTTTCATGATCCGAGTAAAAATCATCAATGAGGTGATTATTGATTCTTTCATGGAACCATTGGATGGCCTGATCTTTTCGGTTTGCTTCCAGCCAACCACTTGCTTTCATCTGTTTTTGAAATTGATTGATTGTTTCCCAGGCTTCCTCAATTCCTGTTTTATTGATAGCAGAGCATAGTCCGACAGGTACTACCCAGCCGGAAGGGTTTGATGGAAAAAGATGAAGCGCACTTTTGAAATCCTCTTTGGCATTTTTTGCTGAATCAAGCATATTTCCATCCGCTTTATTAATTAACACATGATCAGCTAATTCCATTATTCCTCGTTTTATCCCCTGCAATTCATCACCACTGCCGGCAAGCATCAACAATAGAAAATAGTCAACCATGTCTTTTACCATGGTTTCGCTTTGTCCTACGCCAACAGTCTCGATTAGAATTATCTCAAACCCAGCTGCTTCACAAAGCATAATGGCCTCTCGAGTGTTAGAAGAAACCCCTCCGAGACTTTTCCCAGCTGCTGTAGGTCGAATGAATGCATTAGGATCGTTCGATAATTCAGGCATTCTGGTCTTATCTCCGAGTATGCTCCCTTTTGTTTTGGTACTTGAAGGATCAATCGACAGAACTGCCACCCGTTTCCCAATTGATGTGAGTTTTTTTCCAAAACTTTCTATGAACGTGCTTTTGCCAACACCTGGCACACCGGTGATTCCTATTTTGAAACTCTTTCCCGAGTGCGGAAGAATCTGATCTATAAGTTGAGATGCAATCTTTTTTTCTTCAGGATGTTTGCTTTCGACGATCGTAATGGCCCGACCAAGTGAAATTTTATCTCCTTTAAATAGCTCATTTAGCAAGGCTTGTAGATGAATTTTAGGTGTTCGCCGAAAAGTTGTTTCGTTAGGCATTCATTTAATGTTAAAATTGTTTAATTTCAAGAAAAAATTTAAATCTTCTAATTTAGGATTTGGTCACATGAGGGAGAAATGATTACTTGCATAATGATCGCATAAATCTAATTCACCCTCTAAAAGTAAAGCAATGTTTAGAAGATTTTGGCTTGACGTAATCCTAGGAACGATTTTTATTTTGGGCTTAATGGGGCTTTTTAGTAGTCTCACAGCCTTCAAGGTCTTTGACATAATGGATCCAATAGGAGAAGCTTTCTCAGACATGGAATTCACTGATGTGTATTTTTCACAACTCCTGGATGATCCAATTGCAGATCAGGACGTAGTTCTGGTCAATATTGCGCAGGAATCCAGGGCAGGAATTGCAATGATGGTTGATTCAATCAGTCAGTACAATCCTGCAGTTTTAGGAATGGATACATTTTTTCATTTCCCGAAAGAAGACACGCTAGGTGATTTGATGCTGATGGATGCACTGGGAAGGGTTGAGAATTTGGTAATGGTAACAAAGGTGTTGCACAACATAGAGACCGATGAATTTGATTCTTTGGTTACTTCATGGCCGATGTTCACATGGAATTCAGACTCTGCACATGCTAACCTGGTCACTGATGCGAGTGTTCAGGAAGATTTGAAGATGTGTAGGTTATTTACTCCGATACTGACATTGGCGGATGGTACAGAACAACAAGCATTTGCGGTTAAGCTGGCATCCTACATGTCACCTGAAAAAGTTGACAAGTTTCTACAAACTGCTAAAGAAGAAGAAATCGTTAACTATCGAGGCAATGTGCTTGATTATGGAGCGACCAAATTCGGAACAAAGTTTGCGGCACTTGATGTGTCTGATGTTTTTCTTGGGAATTACGTTCCCGAAATGATTGAAGGCAAAGTTGTAATATTTTGTTACCTGGGAAAATACCTGGGAGATCGAGAATCTTTAGAGGATAAATATTTCACTCCTCTAAATGAAATTTATATCGGACGGGCATTTCCAGATATGTATGGAGGGGTGGTTCATGCGAACATAGTTTCGATGATATTGAATGAGGATTACATATCTTATCTCTCAGAGGTTCAAAAATGGACAATAATGATTGTTGTCTTGTTCTTGAATATCATGATCTTCTCTTGGATCTATAAAAAATTACCTAAGTGGTACGATGGTGTCACGAAGGTTATACAAGTTGTTGAATTAATAGGACTACCATATATAATGATATACGCGCTTGATCTATACAACATAAAACTGGATTTAACGATCCTTTTGTTTGCAGTTGCAGTATCAGGAGATGGGTTGGAGGTTTATTATGGAGTAGTCAAAAATGCGCTCTCAAGAGAAGGGCGAAGAGAATTGTTTAAAGTATCACGTTTATAAATTGTAAAAAACCGATCAAATTGGAATTATCATGAGAAAAGTTGTTTCGATCACACTTACACTACTGCTCGTATTTGCTGTTGAAATGGCCTATGGTCAGGGCTACGTTTTTAGAGTTCTTGCCAATAAAGGTCAAAACACAGTTAAACGTTCAGGTGCCGCCACCGCCGTTGCTCTTAAAACTGGTGCAACATTGAATGCTGGCGATGAATTAATTGCTTCACAAGGTGCATACATTGGACTAATGCATAAATCCGGAAAAACTCTGGAGGTTAGAACACCTGGAAGTCAAAAAGTAGCGGACCTTGAAAAAAAGGTTAATACTAAGACTGCAAGCGTTTCAAGCCGATATGCTACGTTCCTTGCCAACAAGATGAATGAGAAGGAAAACACGAACTACAGATCGCGTCTAAATGCGACTGGAGCGGTTTCCAGGGCATTAGCTGGCGATGCAAGCATCAAAGTATTGTTGCCAAATGAAGTTAGAGTTATTGGAGACAATGCCATTATTACCTGGGATAGCCCGGAAGGCATTGAAGCCAATGAATATGTTGTTACTGTAAAAAATATTTTTGATGAAGAGATCTACAAGGAAGAAGTTGCTGGGAACGCAGTAAACCTTGACTTCACAAAGCCTGAGTTGAAAAATGATGAAGGCCTGTATATTTTGACAGTCAAAGCAAAAGAAAACCTTGAAGTTACTTCTGGAACCATAGGTATTAAGAAATTGAAGGGAGATGATGCCTCACAATATCAAGAAGGACTTACTGCATTGCAGTCTGAGGTTTCTGAAGAAGGACCTCTTGGAAAAGTAATCTATGCTTCTTTCTACGAAGAAAATGGATTGATTCTGGATGCCCTGACTAAGATGCAAGAGGCAATTGAATTGAGCCCCGAAGTACAAGACTTTGAGGAACTGCGAAGAGATATCCTTGAAAGAAACGGTATCAAGATCTTCGAAGAGAGAAACCAAGAGTAAAACATTGAGTGTATGAATTGAGACCCGATTGCGATTAGCGATCGGGTTTTTTATTAGAGGAGATTTTTATTTCAACTGGTGAGATGTTCGAAATGAATTGATTAATTCCACCATGTAGTTAATGGCCTCTAAATTCAATTTGGATTTGTTAGTACTTAACTCAAAAGGGACTAACAAATTCTAATCAACAAGTGTTATTGATTAAGAAATCTTTACGTGATAGTTCCATAATTAAAAAAGGCTATGAGAAATCATAGCCTTTTCTTGTTTTGGTTCAGGGATTCTTAATCCAATCCGATCATTACAAATGGACCCCAATAGATTGGATCACGGTATTCGTTACGAATCTCTTTCTTAGCATCTATAAATGCCTGTCGTTTGTTACCTGTTTCGATCCATTTCCTATAGAACTTAATCATCAACTGCTGGGTAGCCTCATCACTTACTTTAAAGAGACTCATGATAATCGTTCTGGCTCCGGCCACAAGGAATGCACGTTGCAGACCGTAAACACCTTCTCCAGCTTGAAGCTCCCCAAGGCCTGTTTCGCAAGCGGAGAGCACAACAAGGTCTGTTTGATCCAGGTTGAGGTTCATTGCTTCATATGCGGTTAGAATCCCGTTGTTGACATTGTAATTAAACTGTGTCTGATTTAAAATATCGCCCGCGCCAGTTAGTAAGAGGCCGGTTTTTAGCAAGGGATTATCATACGCAGCACTTTCGTTGAATTCTTGATCCAGGCTAGAGGCCTTTTTCTCATCCTTAAAGAAACCGTGCGTAGCTACATGGAAGATTCTTGGATTGGAAACTTCCTTAATTGAGTTTTCTGTTGCGTTTACCTCAGTATAGAGCTCGGTTTCCCATCCTTTTCTATCCAGCAGCTCATTTAGCTCCTGGATTTCTCTTTCTGTTCCCGGAAGTGGACTAACAACTTCTGCAGTAGTCCGGCTCAGCCCTGAGCTCGGAAGTGGACTTCCTGGCTGAGTAGTGACATAAAACTGCGGGTTTCCAAACATCATAGCAATTTCCTTTTCTGCCACAGGTTTACTTTTCTGCTTACTTACATAGAGGTCTTTAGTATTACTGACAAGAACTATATTGGAGTTGTCCAGAACATACCTACCATCAGGTGTTGGTATGGCTTCCAAATTAATTTGGTTGTATACCCCATCAGGAGATACATAGAGAGTGGATACGATACCAATTTCATTTTCAATAGGGGCCCAGAATTTTTCATAGGAGAACCTATCCGAGATTTTGAATTTGATACTGTTTCGATATGTTTTCAGGTAGCGCTGTTCCAATTCTTCACCATCTTCCAACAAGATCATTTTTGGTTCAGATCGTTTATCTCCTTTCACATAGATAAGCGCGTACATCACAGAATCTGTGAATGCGTGATCGAAGAGCCTAAACCGGACCATTTCAATAGCAACCTCATTAGGTCCAAGAGACTCTTTTATATTCTCCCAAACAACAGGTTGATTATCAGCTGATTCGGCGAAAATTTCCGATTTCAAACTCATATTTTTTTCTAACAATTCAAGACTGTTCGAAAGTGCAGCCGGATCGATACCATTAGTAGCGAGATCTTGCGTACTCATTGACAAGGCTGCGGTTAGAAGCTCTTTCTCTTCAATCCACTTGCTGTACATCGATACCAGCTCTTCATCTCCGCTGTTCATGATTCTTTGACGCACTTTAATAGAGGAGTTCAACAAGAGAGCCTTGGTAAGGAGGGCATTGTTATACAACTCGCCAATGTATTTGGCGCTCCTGTTTCTACTTATGATCAGTGTGTTATAGAATTCATAATCCGCTTTGATCGTATTCCAAAATTTAGCTTTTTCCCGCTCACTGAGTGCAGGGAAGTATTCACTGATAAAGTTCTTGTAGTTGGCAAGTACTTCTTCCATCTCATCCTGCGAGTCCTTATACCTTGCTTGCATGAAGTAGGTCTTGCTTAGTTTCGACTGAACTTTTACAAACTCTGGGTGCGTCTTACTAAAAACCCGATCGTACTGCCTGCGTGCATTTTCATAGAACTTCTCAGCTTCTGTATAATTCCTTTGTTTGTAATAGATATCGCCTTTTAAAACCGCTGCACTTGCTGCGTTGATGTTGTTTCTTTTCCCAATTCGTTTCGACCAGATGCTCTCCGCCTGGCTCAGGTAACTAAAGGCAAGTGAATAATTACCTGAAGCAATGTTTGCAATAGCCATATTTTTCAGGATTTCAGCATAGGTTGGGTTTTCAGATCCAAGCTTTTTGCCAATAATACGCTCTGCTTCCTGGAATAGCGACTGGACTTGAGTCAATGGTTTCTCCTGGAAAAAATAAACCAAAGCGAGCCTGGAAGTAGACTTGGCTACATCAATATGCTCCTCACCAAACTTATTCTTTTGAATTCTTATTGCATTTTTCAAAAGCGTTTCGGCCTTTTCAAAATCGCCAATGGTAACATAAACATCTGCAAGCTGAAGAATGGACGGAACTACTTTCGAAGACTCCTCACCAAAAGCAGCTATGGTAATTGTGTTTGCTCTTCTGGACAATTGCTCCGCTTCAGTATAGTCACCTTTGATCAGATTCAGTTTTGCATTAAGAATCAACGGTGTATTCAAATGACGACTTGATGGCCCGAATTGAGCCGTTTTTTCTTTCAATGATTCTGACAAAGCTTTTTCAGCATCTGAATATCTTCCAATATTGAGGTATAGCCCGCCGAGATCATCGACATAATCTAATCCGGAGGTTTCTAGTGTCAATACGCTTCGATTTTGAAGACGATCAGAGTTGTAGATGTTATCCTCTGCCTCATCAAATTGGCCCTTGATGGAAAGTAATTTCGCTTCTGTAATCAAAGCACCTGCCATATAAGCCCCTGATTCTTCAACCTTTGATTCAGACATGATGTCTAGAGCCTCTTCAAGATTGTCTGTAGCCTTATCGTATTCTCCGATGTTTATTTGCAGGTTAGCAATTTTGTCAAGTTCCTTTCCATATTCGATATCCCTGTTATCATACTTTTTTCTTGCTGCTAAAAGCGCAATGTCAAGAATTCTTGAAGCTTCCTCATAGTTGTCTGACTCCTCATAAAAAGTTGCCAGATGGTTTTGGATATCCAGGTAATCTACATGCCCATCGGTAATTTCTTTTTCTACTATCCCTCTGTAACTCTCCTCGTAGATTTGTTCAGCTTCTTCGAATTTATCGGTGTAGTCAACGTAATAGTTTGCAAGCTTTACTTTTGTGAGATGATAGTCAGGAGCTTCTTTTCCTAAGAGTTCCTCTTTAATCGTCAATATTTGTGTATCATATCCTTCGGTGTTTTTATGACGGCCGGCAAGCAAAGCTACTTTTTTAGCAAATTCAAGAAGTTCTACTCGTTCGAGATGCATTTGAGGAACAGCAGGTTCACTTAATAGCTTGTTGACTTTATCTTCCAATCTCTTGACATCCTGATCCGCCAAATCGAAATTCAGATCCATTTTGTCTTCAGCAAGGTTATGAATACTTGTTTTTTTGAATTCCCTTAATGCTTTCTTGAAGTCATTGGTGGTAATGTTAAGCTTGCCTTTTTTCCCTGTTCTATAGTAGGCACGCATGAGGTTGGCCTGCATAGACATCACTGTATTGTGTGAAAACTCATATTTTCGAATTGCCCAGACATAAGCATCTTCGAATAGCTTAACCTGAGCTTCCACTGCCAAGCCACTTTCTTCCAGGAGTTTGGCATTGAGGAATGCATTCTGCGCCCAGAGTAGGTGACTTTTCTTCATGTTGTCATCTATCCAGCGATCATTGAAGACGAAAGCTGAATCTGCTCTTATATAGTCTCCCATTTTTCGTAGGGCATTTGCCTTTACGATGATGAGCTTTGCAAATTCTGACGTTCTTCCTTCTCGTTTTTTCTTACTGCCTTCAGCAGCCATAGCACGCTGTAAATAATAATCTGCCTGATTATCAACTAATTTGATTGCATCGCTATAGAACCCCTTTCCATCAAGTACCTGTGCTTTTTGAACTTCAATACTTGCTTTGATGTCTTCGATCATGGATCCTGAACTTTCGAATGATTTCTCCGCTTGCTCTAAATATTCACCCGCCAGCCGGAAATGACCGTATTCGATTAGCACATCTGCAGCTTCTACAAGGATAAACCCGTGTTCTGCTGATTCAAGACCGTTCACTTCTTCACTCATGGCAATTCCTCTTTCAAGGGGATCCAATACATCGGTTAACTGGCCTAAGCCAACATTAATTTTGGCTTGCTTAATTAGGCCGATTGCATTGAATGGATTCTTCTCGCCTAGCTTCTTGGTAGCCTTTTTAAGCATTTTGGCAATGTCAGCTGATGCTCCTGAATAGTTCCCAACTTCATATTTTGCTTCCGCCTTATCTATGGATTTTTCGTATTGCGCATTGGTGGATGTCGCTACTAGAAAGCATACAACTACGGTGATAAATTGTAAATTTTTCATTAAATATTGGATTTTGAGGACAATAAATTTATCGAATTGCTACGACTCTTTTGCCATCAATGTGTTAAGAATTTTTTGAGCGGCAATAGCGATAACAGTACCGGGTCCGAAAATTTCGGAGACCCCAGCATCATAGAGAGTCTGATGGTCTGGTTCAGGGATGATCCCACCGGCA
>JANQST010000177.1 GCA_028279155.1 Cyclobacteriaceae bacterium | reverse complement strand
ATCGAATCACCATCCTTATACTTGAGTGTAACATTTAAGCTTTCAACTGGCCGCTCTTCTTCACCATAGGTGTAAACAAAACTGCCATTCTCTCCTTCTTTCACGTCTTCGACAAACTCATCGATCACATCAGTGTAAGTTGATGTGTGCATCCATCCGGTATTCTCATTGAATCCCTGGTATACAAAAAACTGACCCCATGTCACTGCTCCGTAGGCATTCAATCCTTCCTCACTGACCATGTGTACTTCTCCGCGGAAGTAAAACGAAGTATGCGGATTGATTAATAGCATTGCATTTCCTGAAGCGGTCAGATCTCCGGAAATCGCAAATCCATTGGAGCCTTTGGGTTCTTCCAGGAAATTGGATTCTTCTGGAATATGATCAGCTACTTGCTCTTCGTCTCCATAAAATTCCCTGATCCTACGAACCGAAACACGTTCGATGTCTCCACCAATTGAGCCTTCAGTGAAGTACATGGTCATCCATGGTTCAAATTTTTGAATCACTCTTGGTTTTACTTCAGGGTGCGTATTCAGATAATAGTTGATCCCGTCAGCCCATGCATCACATAACTCCTTCAACCATCCGGGACTTGACTCATAGTTTTCAATTGCCTCGTCCTTCGTCATAAATAGTCGCGCCCGCAAGTCACTGTACAAGGCGCTTTCACCTTCGGCTTCTGCCAACCGACCAATGGCCCAGGCAAAATTCCGTTCGACTCTTGGAAAGTCATCTTCACATTGCGCATAAAGTAACCCAAAAACAGCATCTGCATCGGTTTTTCCATAGACATGTGGAACTCCAAAGTCATCCCGAATGATTTCGATATTGTCTGCCTGGGCTTGCCATTTCGCTACTTCAGGATCTGAAGATTTAGGTGTTGAGCATGCTGCGAGAACGACGAGAATTAATAAGAGAATTCGATTCATAAATTTTTAGGTTATGTGGGCCGTCAAATATCGGGAAAAAGAACAATTAAGCGATCATCATGCAACCCTTGGTAACGCTAATTAATCTATTTACCAGATCCCTTTAGCTAATACCGTCCAAAAATAGCTCTATTTAGTGTTCGCTATTGGACAAATGATTATCCATGCTTCTCATAAAATGCTAAGGATCAGTATTTTGTGTCATATGGCACATTAATTGGAAATCGAATGTCCACGTAACCTTTAGAAACATGCTATTCAACTTTTTCAAAATCACTTTCCGAAATTTCAGGAAAAACAAATCTTATGTTTTTATTAATCTGATAGGGCTGGGGCTTAGTCTCGCCTGTTGTATTGTAGGATATCTCAATTGGAAATTTGCTGCCGATTACGATAAAAACCATGCAAACCATGAAAGTATCTATAAGATCCAAATGAACAAAGATGTTCAGGGTAGAAACGTCCCGTATGGCATCACTCCCTTGCCACTAGGGGAGCAGATTAAAGATAAAATTGCCGGGGTTTCTCATTATAGTCGGTATGTCTCAGATGGCCTGGTGCTAAAAAAAGATCTGAAAGTATTCAATCAGGGAATTGGGTTTGTCGATGACGACTTCTTTGATATGTTCACTTTTCCATTTAGGTATGGAAACAAAGAAGCCATCCAGGATCGAAGCAGCATTATTTTAACCGCCAGATCTTCAGAAGTCTACTTCGGAGATGCTGATCCAGTAGGGGAAATATTGCTTATGATTGATGAGGAGGGTAAGCAGTACCCTATGACAGTGGGAGGTGTAATTGAAGATATTCCAATGAACAGCTCCATTCGATTTAGGGCTATCACTCATTTTGACAACTACCTTAAGGTTCGGGAAATAGAGGCTTCCGACTGGAGACGATTCGTAAATGCAACTTTCGTTATGACGGAAGGCTCATATCCACAAAACCTACTGAATGATGTGAATAGCAATTACATAGCAATCCAGAATGAGGCCAGAGATGATTTTAAGATTTCGAGTTACTATGTGCAACAACTTACAGGACTGGGTAAGCATGCACAAAACATTCGGTCCAATTGGTTAAGCGAACCTCCACCACCTCCAGCAGTTACTGTGCCATTCATTATGGCCATTTTAATGCTGTTGATTGCATGTTTCAACTTCACAAACACATCCATTGCGATTTCAAGCAAAAGGCTGAAGGAAATTGGCATTCGAAAAGTTATGGGGAGCGACCGTCGACAATTGATTTTTCAATTTTTGGGAGAGAACCTGGTTCTTTCATTCGGTGGAATGATTGTGGCAATTCTTGTGGCTTTATGGTTGACTCCTGCTTACAGTGCAATGTGGGATTTTATCAACCTTGAACTTGATTTGACATCCAATCCGGAAATTTATTACTTCATCATTGGACTTCTGATATTCACCTCATTGGTTGCGGGTGGATATCCTTCACTTTATGTGAGCTCCTATCAGCCGGTGAAAATTCTAAGGGGGAATCTCTCATTGGGCGGCACAAATTTATTTTCTAAGATCCTGCTTGGCGCTCAATATGGGTTAACAATTATTGCTCTGATCTCTGCACTGGCATTTGCAAACAATGCGAAATATCAATCCAATTATGACCTTGGGTTTGAAGCGGATAACACCTTGGCAGTGCGTGTAGAAAGTCAATCAGAGTTTGAGAAATTTCATCAGTTGGTTTCACAGATGCCGGAGATTGATAACGCCATTGGAACCCAACACCATGTTGGATGGTGGACCTATGGCAGAACACTTAAATCCGGGGAACAAGAGGTTGAAGCGGACATGATGAACTTCTCAATTGACTACATGGACATGATGGAGTTGAAGATGGTTGATGGGAGATACTTCGATCCTGACCTCTACGATTTTGATAGAGAAAGTTCCATTATTCTCAATGAAGAAATGGTTAGACAATTCGGGTGGGAAGAACCACTTGGGAAACGAATTCAAATTGATGATAGTACCAGACTCACAGTGATTGGCGTGATGCAAGATTTTTATATGGATGGCTTTTTCGATCCACTTGACCCAATGGGAATTCGCTTGGCCAATAAGGAAGCCATGAATTTTGTAATTGTAAAAAGCCAGATGGATCGTTTGGCATTGAAAGAATCACTTGAAAAAGAGTGGTACAAAATTGCGCCTAATACACCATTCAATTATGATGAGGAAACAGTAATAAGCAATTCCGAATACGTGAACCTTACTATCGTTAAAATGTTCAGGTTCCTAGGATTGCTTGCCTTGGTGTTGTCCTCCATTGGGCTCTACACTTTGGTTTCTCTCAATGTGATCAAGCGGGTGAAAGAAATTGGTGTGAGGAAAGTACTAGGAGCTTCCATCAACAACATCATTATTCTGGTTAATCGACAGTTTTTCTGGTTATTACTTATAGCAGCTGTTGTTGGGTCTGCACTTTCCTATTTTGCGATCGACTCATTAATGGCTTCAATTTTTACAGTTTATCAGGCAGTAAGTCCTTTTACAGTTCTTGCGCCATTTTTTGCTTTGCTACTAATCGCTCTTTTAACTGCTTCCACTCGAATATTCAAAACGGCCATTCAAAATCCAGTGAAATCGCTGAGATACGAGTAGCTACAATAGAAACTAAAACAGAAAGGTCTTCATCTAAGGTGGAGACCTTTTTTATTGAATTTAAGTAACGATCCAAGAAAAGTGGAGTACTCTATAAGTGTCGTTATCAGAAAAGTCGAAAACCTAAATAAAATGATCATGTGGAAGAACTTTCTTATCATCACTTACCGGAATCTTACCAGACATTCCTTTTATTCATTCATTAACATTTTCGGATTGGCCATTGGCCTAACCGCTGGATTCTTGATCCTTCAGCATGTTCACTATCAACTGTCATATGATGGATTTTTCGAAAACAAAGAAAACATCTACCGTGTCCAAACAGATAGATTCAATCGTGGTGAATTAACTACTCAGTGGGCAGCTGGTTGTGCAGGTGTGGGCCTTCATATGAAAGAAGATTTCCCTGAAGTGATTGATTTTGTAAACATGCACGCTAGTGGGGCTGAAATATCTTATAACCAAAAATATTTTCAGCCAGAATCGCCTTATTATACCGGGGCATCTTTCTTCCAGGTTTTTTCGGTTCCACTTTTAAGGGGCGTGGACAGCCTTGTGCTCAAGGAACCATTCACAGTAGCCCTGAATGAAACAATGGCTAAAAAAATGTTTGGTGACGAAGATCCTATGGGAAAGATCATCTTCATGAATGATGATACGGAGTTCAAAGTGACCGGGATCTTTCAGGACTTTCCGGAAAATTCTCATATGAATTTTGATGTGTTGTACTCTTTTGAAACATACGTTGCATTTACAAGTGAAAATGCACGGACAGCCTGGCAATGGGACGGCTTCTTAAATTATGTGGTTCTACATCCAGGAACAAATCCTGATGAGCTATCTAAGAAATTCCCTGAGTTTGTCCAACAAAGAGCCGGTGAGGACCTGACGGAGTTTGATGCCGGTATGGAGTTTATCTTGCAACCTCTGGACAAGATCCATCTTATTTCCAATTACAGAATGGAAATTAAAGCCACGGGTGATGAGCGTGCTACTTACTTTTTGCTGATCATTGGAATGTTTGTCCTATTCATCGCCTGGATCAACTACATTAACCTGACAACCGCCAGATCCCTAAGCAGGGCAAGGGAAGTGGGGATCAGAAAAGTAATGGGCAGTTTCAAAACCCAGCTGGTGCGTCAGTTCATGTTTGAATCATTTTTCATTAACCTGGTGGCATTTGTGATCGCCACGATAATGGTATTGGTTCTGTTTCCATTCTTCAACGAGTTCGCCGGAAGAGGTACAGCATATCCCTGGCCGGAGGCTCCTGCGTTCTGGATCGGTTT